>NZ_QLOE01000003.1 GCF_003264935.1 Methanothermobacter tenebrarum | reverse complement strand
GACCTCAGGAGCCCCTCCACCAGCAACAACCTTCTCATCCTCAACAGTCGCCGAAACAACACCAATAGCATCTTCAATGGCTCTTTCCACTTCACTTACAACGTGTTCTGTGGATCCTCTTACTAGTATGGTGACTGCTTTGGGTTCTTTGCATTCTTCTACGAATATCATCTCTTCTCCTGAAATTTTCTTCTCCACAACTTTTCCTGCGTTTCCAAGATCTTCTTCGCTGAGATCTTCGATGTTTGTGACTATTTTTCCGCCGGTTGCCTTTGATAACTTTTCGATGTCTGATTTTTTAACTCTTCTAACGGCGAGTACGCCAGCTTTTGCTAAGTAGTGTTGTGCCAGGTCGTCGATGCCTTTTTGGCAGAATAATACGTTAGCTCCTGTGCTCACTATCTTGTCGACCATGTCTTTTATCATTTTCTCTTCTTGTTCTATGAATGCTTGCATCTGTGATGGATCTGTGATTCTTATTTCAGCATCGACTTCTGTCTCTTTAACTTCTATTGGACAATTGAGTAATGCTATTTTTGCGTTTTCAACTTTTTTTGGCATGCCTGGGTGTACTCTTTCTTTGTCAATTATCACTCCTTGTACTAGCATTGAATCGTCTACGCTGCCGCCTTCTTTCTTTTCTATTTTTATATGGTCTTTGTCTACTTCGCCGTTTTCTTCTACTTGTTTAACAGCGTCTACAACAAGTTCTGCTAGTGGTTTTCTGGCTTTTTCTGTTCCCTTTCCTGTCATTGCTGTCATTGCAACTTTTATTAGCGTGTCACGGTCGCTTGCGCTTATCGCTATGGAATCTAGTATTTCCTGGGCTTTTTTGGCTGCTTGCCTGTAACCCATTGCTATTATGGTGGGGTGTATGTCCATGTCAAGTAATTCTTCTGCTTTCTTTAAAAGGTCGCCTGCTATTATGACTGCTGTTGTTGTCCCGTCTCCTACCTCATCTTCTTGAGTTTTTGCAACCTCTACCAACATTTTAGCGGCTGGGTGTTCTATGTCCATCTCCTTTAGAATTGTAACACCGTCATTTGTTACTACGATATCCCCTAGGGAGTCTACGAGCATTTTGTCCATTCCCTTAGGGCCTAGGGTTGTTCTAACGGTTTCTGCTAATACTTTACCTGCTAGTATGTTCATTCTCTGGGCGTCTTTTCCAAGGTATCTGCTTGTACCTTCAGGTAGAATAAGAACTGGTTGTTGTCCTCCAGTTAACTGTGCCATGTGATCACCTCAATATAATATTTGCAATTATCCATGGGTTAGAGGTTCTATAAATATTTTACGGTATTTTTTGTTATAAAAAATAATATAACAATAACCATCTAAAACTTTGCAAAATAGGAAAAAAATAAAGGATGCGATATTTATGCCAAAGATAATAGGGATAGTTGGAAGTCCAAGAATTGATGGTAACACGACCTTCCTAGTCAAGGAAGCATTAAGCGCAGCAGGAAAAAAAGGAATTGAAACAGAACTTATAAAGCTCGCAGAATATAACATAAACCCTTGTAGGGCATGTGACACTTGCCTAGAGGGTGAATGTCCAATAGAAGACGACACCCCACTATTATTAGAGAAACTAGAGGCAGCTGATGGTATAATAATAGGTAGCCCAGTCTACTTCGGCAATGTAACAGGACAAACAAAGATTTTCATGGACAGGACAAGACCTCTAAGAATAGATTTCAAATTAAAAGACAAAGTAGGAGGGGCGATAGCAGTAGGGGGTTCAAGAAACGGTGGACAAGAAACAACATGTAGTGCAATCCACAATTTCCTATTAATACATGAAATGATAGTCGTGGGGGACGCTTCACCCACAGCACACTATGGTGGAACAGGAGTTGGACGCGGGGAAAAAGACTGCGAAGAAGACGAATTCGGCATAGAAACATCTAGAAACCTTGGAAAGAAGGTCGCCGAGCTTGTTGCAAAAATCAGCTAATCTATTTTTCAATTTTTTCCCAGATTATATCATCATCCCTATTATAGGATCTGAAATAGCCTTTTCTTTCAAGATTTCGAAGAATTTGTAACATATTCTCATACTTCAAATCCTTGAATCCTATATTTTTTATGAAAGAATGCAATTTTTCAGTAGTGGCTTTCCCTTCTGGTAATAGCCTGTAAATTTGTGACTGGAATGATGTAAGATTCTTTTTAGGCTTTGCTGTCAACTTATCAAAATATCCTTTTATCTTCTCTAATTCTTCGATCTGAGATTCCTTTTCGCTTAAAATCTTATTCAGATTCTCTATGACCTTGTCCTTTTCCTTTAAAAGTTTTTCCAGCTCCTTTATATGCTCTTCTTTTGTTGCCAATTCTTCCTCTAATTTTTCCAACTTTTCACTTTCATCCTTTCTTTTCTTGCATCTTTCAAGTTCGAGTTCTAATTTGCTTATCTCAAGCATGCATGCCTTGACAAGACGCCTTAATTCTTCCTTCTCCGAGTCTTTAAGAAACATGTCAATCACTTGAAAAGAATCACTGATCATCCTCTCTGATATTTATCCTTCAAAAACTTAAAAAATTTTTCTTCAATCCTAAAAGAAACTAAAGCGCACAATATCCCAAGTAGGGCTCCCATAATAACATCCGATGGATAATGTAAACCCATATAAATTCTGGAAATCCCCACCAAAACCGCCAACAAAAGAAAAATAGGAAGCTTACCATATTTCACTCCAAGGATTAAAAATCCGCTAAAAGCAGCTATACTATGACCAGAAGGTAAAGAATAACCTCCAACAATGGTAGAAGGCCTCACCCACTCTATAACCTCAAATGGGCGGGGAACCTGAAAAATGGCCTTTAAAGACTCGCTCAAAAAATAGCCTAAAAAAAGGGCTAAAAGGCATGTGAAAGCCGCCCTTTTACCCTTATCACCCAGAAAAGCGAAAAGTATTATGGATATGATTATCCAGAATATCTGGGTCCCTGCAAATGTTATAATCGGCATTAAAAAATCAAAAAAAGGATTGCGCATTTGAATATTAAAAAAATAAAGTAATGAAATATCCAGATGATGCAAAAATTCCAGTAGATCTTCGAACATTTCCTAGAATATTATCTCATTTATTAACTCTGCATTTAATATTGATGCACCTGCAGCTCCACGTATCGTATTATGGCCAACCAACACATACCTTAGACTATTCTCAAATGCAGCATCCCTTCGAAGCCTACCAACCGTAACAGCCATCCCATTGGATTCGTCCCTATCCATGCGTGGCTGTGGCCTGTCCTCATCTTCCCTTACGATTATTGGTTTTTCAGGCGCGGAAGGCAACTCCAATTTCTGTGGTATCCCCTGGAATTCATCCATGATCCGTTTTATATCATTGATTTCAAAATCTTCCTCGAGTTCTATGAAGACAGCCTCTGTGTGCCCATCAAGTACAGGAACCCTATGACAAGATGCACTTATGCCAAACTGGGCAGGGATGACCTTATCCTCCTCTAATTCGCCAAGGAGGTGGAGCGTCTCTGTCTCTATCTTCTCCTCCTCACCCCCAATATAAGGGATTATATTATCTATGATAGCCATTGATGGGACTCCATTATATCCAGCGCCTGAAACAGCCTGCATAGTAGCTACATAAACTCTATTTATAGTATACTGGTCATGTATGGGCTTCAAAGTTAATGTAAGGGCTATCGTAGTACAATTTGGGTTCGTGACTATGAAACCATCCCATCCACGCTTCTTTTGCTGAACTTCTATAAGGTCTAGGAAGTCGGGGTTAACCTCTGGTATGACCAATGGCACGTCAGGTTCCATCCTCATCGCACTAGCATTTGAAGCCACCACGTACTTTTCTGCGAACTTTGGCTCCACCTTCGCAGCTATATCAGCTGGTAGAGCCGAGAATAATATGTCAACATCCCCCACTTTAGAAGGGTCTGTCCCCACGACTTTTATATCCTTAACTGACTCTGGCATTTTACTTTGAAGATACCATTTAGCAGCTTCTTCGTATCGCTTTCCTTCAGAACGTGGGGAAGCTGTAAGCACCTTAATCTCAAATTCAGGGTGTTTATCCAAAAGTTCTATGAAGCGTTGGCCGACCATCCCAGTCGCGCCTAGTACTCCCACATCAACCATTATAATCACCTGATCCCTAAAACGTCCTTCATATCCGATATCCTGCCTGGTTCTGCCTTTTCTATAAATCTAAGGGCTCGGATAACACCACTAACAAAGGCTTCTCTGCTATGTGCCCTGTGGATCACCTCAAGTCTTTCACCCTCACCCGCGAAAAGCACTATATGGTCTCCTACTATATCACCAGCCCTTATGGCATGTACTCCTATTTCATCATCTGATCGTTCACCTATAAGACCCTTCCTACCATATACGCTCACTTCATCAGGATCTCTCCCAGTAGCGGCTGATATTATTTCTAATGCCTTTAAAGCAGTTCCTGATGGTGCATCCTTCTTATGTTTGTGGTGTGCTTCCATGATTTCAACATTATAATCCGGTAAGAATTTTGCAAGCTCTTCAAGCACCTTGAAGAAGACGTTAACGCCCACGGCCATGTTAGGGGCGATTATAGCCTTAACATTCCCTTCTTTGACGTCCTTCCCGATCTTCTCTAACTGTTCAGTTGAAAAACCTGTTGTCCCCACTACAAGATTGATGCCAAGTTTTGAAGCCTTCTCTACAGTATTTACCGCTGCATCCGCTATTGTGAAATCGACAACTACATCAGGTTTTGAAGTCTTGAGGATATCCTCTAATTCATCTGCAGGGGTTACCTTAACTCCGATTGAGCCTATACCTATAACCTCTCCAACATCCTTCCCTTTAAATGGTGTGTTGGGTGCTTCTATTGCTGCCACCACTTCCATGTCATTTTCTTTTGTTATCCTCTTCACGATCCTTGAACCCATCCGGCCACAAGCACCGCTTACCGCTACCCTAATCATATTATCTCAACCCTTAGAGTAATGAGAGATCCTCTAGTATCCTCCTGAGTTTTTCTCTGTTTTCTTTTTTGAGTTGTCCTAGTGGTGGTCGCACATGACCAGCGGGTTTGCCCATCATATTTAATGCTTCCTTAGCAGGTACAGGGTTGGTTTCAATGAACAAGCCTTTCATAAGATCATATAATTCATAGTGGGTTTTCATCGCAGATTCAAAGTCTCCTGAAAGAGCCTCATTAACCATCCTTGACATCCTGGCAGGATCAACATTTGCAACAACTGATATAACACCTTTAGCCCCTAATGGTATCATTGGGAGTGTGAGATTATCGTTACCAGATAGTATGACGAATTCATCGTCGAGACCCCTTTCCATGAGTTTTTTCATCAACTGGGATACCTTGTCAAGGTCTGGGCTGGCCTCTTTGAGGCCTATTATATTATCTTCCTCTGCCAATTTTAGAACGGTGTCAACGTCGATATCTGTCCCTGTCCTTGAGGGTACATTATAGATTATTAAGGGTATCTCTGCCGCGTCGCTGAGTATCTTGTAATGCTCTAATAGGCCGTGTGGTTGCGGCCTGTTATAGTATGGTGTTATGACGAGCGCAGCATCAGCACCCGCTGCATCGGCGTGTTTTACGAGTCCAAGGGCCTCCTTTGTGGAATTGCTGCCGGCTCCCGCGATGGTGGTCACCCTACCATCGACTTCTTCAACTAGGAGGTCTATCATCCTCCTTTGTTCTTCATGGGTTATGGTGGCTGATTCGCCTGTGGTCCCCGCGATTAGGAGACCATCAACCCCATTCTCTATCAAATAGTTTATGTTTTCTCGCAGCCCATCCTCGTCCACTTCATCATCTGGAGTGAACGGGGTTATCATGGCCACGATCGTTCCTTCTATTTTCATTTTAAAACACCCCTTACGAGTTCATAAGCTTTTTTACCATCATCCCAGTCAACGAATATCACCACAGAAGTTTGTGATGATGAAATTTCAACAATATTCAAATTATGTTCCCTTAATGGTTCTGTGATCTCGGAGATTATCCCTGGTGTGTCTATAAATTCTGGGCTTGAAATTGTGATCATTGCAATATCTCTCCCAAGGGATAGGGAACTTAAGTTTTCATCTTCAACTACAACATCATGTAAGAGTTTGTGGGCTTCCTGCGCATCTTCTTTTCTGATGAATAATGTGATGGAATTTTTCCCGGTGGACACGCCTATGATATTGATATTCTTTTTAGATAATGTGGATGTTAACTTGGCGAGTATTCCTGGCTTGTTGAGGATTTCCTCTCCTACTACCGCAAGCACGGCTAATGGTTCTGAATTAAATGTTACAGTCTTCAGTTGCTCCTCCTTTGACGGGCCTATGATCTCTGTCCCAGGCGCTGAAAGATCTCCATGCTCAAATCCTATTATTTTAGCCTTTATCTCAGGCACTTTATATTTTAGGGCGTGTGGGTGGAGTACCTGAGCTCCGTGGGTGGCCAGGTCCCTCATCTCCTCTACAGATATTTTATCTAATTTTTTAGCTTCTTGGAGTTTGTTTGGGTCGGTTGACATGACCCCTCCAACATCTGTGACTATTATAACTTCATCTGCATTTAGGCAACGTCCAAGTAAAAATGCTGTGATGTCGCTCCCGCCTCTGCCTAATGTGGTGATATAACCGTGTTTATCTCTTCCAAGGAATCCGCAAACGACTGGTATAATACCCTGGTCTAGGAGCTTTAAGAGTATTTTGGATTTTTTTATTGTTGTTTTAAGATCTACCTTAGCATCTAGTAGGTTGCTGTCTGTTATTATTGGCCATTCGCTTTTGTATGGGTCTATGTATTCTGATTTCACGCCGAGGGATTCCAAGGCCGAGGAAAATATCCTTGCACTGGTCATTTCACCCATCGAAACTACTTCAGCTAGTTGTTTTTCTGTTATGGTATTGTTTGTGGCTTCTTCCACGATTTCTAAGAGTTCGTCTGTTGTCCGGTTAATGGCTGATACCACTACTACTATCTTATTTCCTTTCATGTATTCTTTCACTACTGATTGAGCTGCTTTTCTTATCCTTTTACCATTCCCTATTGATGTGCCCCCAAATTTCGCGATTATAAGTGACATTAGCCTACAACCTCTTATTGTGATTGTTGCCTCATGAGTCGTGTTATGTAACCGGCTATCTTGTTTCTGAGGTGTTTTGTGTTTACTGTTGAGAGTTCCTCGACTAATTTCTTGTTCTCTTCAAAGTCCATTGTGAATTTCCCAGGATTTTTTTCTACTAATTCTTTAGCTATCCTTTTAACGAATGCTGTTCTAATATTCCCCATGTCTATTTCCTCCTGAGTATTTGTTCTTGTTCCATCTTGTTTAATTCTGTGAGTATTCTCATGATTTTTATAAGTTTGTCTTCATCGATTCTGTTTTCCCTAGCAATTTGCCTAGTCTTTTCTTCGATTTGTTTTTCTCTTTCAGGATCCCAAATGTCCATGTCCAAAACCATCTTTGCTTTTATTATATTCCTCGCCAAGGAGGTTCTCTCAGAAATGAGTTCTAATATTTTCTCATCTATAAGATCTATTTTTTCCCTGGATTTCTTTAGAAGTTTCATGGCATCTGATTTTCTCATTGGGGATCACCTAAACTGTGTGCCCTGGTTGTCAACGCTTGTTATGATTATATCCCCGGGGTAGGAGCTCCATGCGTCTATGATATCATCTTGTTTTTCTTCTTTTGTTATGCTGACAAATGCTGGTCCTGTCCCTGATAGGCCTGCTGCGATCGCACCCGCTTCTAGGGCGTCCACTGCAACTTCTGGATTAAATCCTAGTGTTGCACAGTATATTATACCATTTAGGGTTAATGCCTTGTAGAGGTCGCCTTCTAGGGCCTTTTTAAAGGCTATTTCTACTAGGGGTGCGAGTATCTTCATTCTTTTGACATTGGATTCTGCAGTTAAAGATTTTCTCTCTGGCATATATATTAATATCTTTTGATTTTCCATGGGCCCCCTTTTGATTATCTTCCTTTCAAGGTTATCTGTTATTGTGAATCCGCCATAGAATGAGGCGCTAGCATCATCAAATGCGCCCGTGATTGTAACCCCTGCTTTTAGGGAGGCTTCAATGCCCAAATTGAGGATCTCCCACTTTTTAAGCGGTTCTAGGTCGAATTCTTCCGCTATGAGCTCGGACGCTGCCATTACTATGGCGTTTGAGGTTGCGCTGCTACTTGAAAGTCCTGATGCTACTGGAAGGTTAGATGTGGTTTTAACCTTTAATCCGGTGTTTATATTATATTTTTCAAGGACTAATTTTGCGCATGTTCTCATTAGGGTTGTGTCAATGTCCTCTTCACAGACACATTTTATTCCTTCTGGTATGAGTTCAACTTCTGCTGTTACATGTCGTTGGATGGCGAAAGCCGAACCCTTACCAGTTGCGATAGCGTTGATTATAGTGGCCGAACCGGGTGAACGAACTTTTATTTTCACTATACCATTCCACCCCCTAAATTTATCATTATTATTCATATTATATAATATTTTTTAAGAAGAATAAAATCTTCTTCAACTTCCGTAACTTGGAGGCTTTTTCTAAACTTTGAATGCACAAAAACTATCTGAAATGGGATTTTTACCAGAAAGTTCTGATGAGCATCCGAAAACTCCCTCAAGTTCTTTCATTCTTGTGGGAGGATAGACCATATTATCACTATTATAAATTTTTAGACTTCTAGAATCCCATTTTCCGATCAATAGGCTTCCTTGTTGGATGATCAGGTTATGAGGATGATGATAATTTGTCTTTTTAGTGTATGAGATTTGCTTGTGGTATTTGGGATGATGATCCTTTTACTTTTTTTGATGAGGATTGATAGTCGCATCCTCATTATTGGGATGGATAAGTATTTATTGAAACAAGAATTTAAAAAGGATAAATGGAGGTTAATATTTATGGTAGTCAAGATTGAAGTGTTCACATCACCCACATGTCCATATTGTCCAATGGCACTAGAAGTGGTTGAAGAGGCGAAAAAAGAATTTGGCGATGCCATAGAAGTTGAACAAATAGATGTGATGGTTGACAGGGAAAAAGCAATTGAATATGGTTTAATGGCCGTGCCAGCGATTGCAATGAATGGTATTCTAAAATTTATAGGAGCTCCTAGTAAAGAGGAGCTTATAGAGGCTATAAAAGAAGAATTGGAAGAATCTTCTTTTTAAGATTTTAATGAATAAAAAAAGTCAAAATTTCGGTATAACAACAGGCACTGCCGCAACAGCGGCGGCAGTTGCTTCTATTTTACATTTAAAAGGCAAAAAAAATATCAGAAAGGTTACTGTAGACGCCCCCTACGGCAAATTAGAAGTAGACATTAAAAGCGTGGAAAAACTTTCAGAGAACAAAGCAAGAGCATCAGTCATAAAAAAACCATACAATGACCCCGATGTAACAGTAAACATAGATATAATCGCAACACTACAATTAGATAACTCCTCAAAAATTACCATCAAAGGGGGTGAAGGCGTAGGTAAAGTGACAAAACCAGGACTCCCAGTCCCCCCTGGAGAACCTGCAATTAACCCCACCCCAAAAAAGATGATAAAAAAGAATATAAAAAAATACTTATCCCCAGGAGAAGGGGCCACTGTAAAAATATCAGTACCAGAGGGGGGTAAAATCGCTAAAAAGACAATGAACCCCAGATTAGGGATAAAAGGTGGCATATCAATACTTGGAACAACAGGTATCGCGCGTCCAATGTCATCAAAAGCATATAAAATGTCATTAGCATGCCAAATAGACATAGCAGCCTCTAGAGGATGGGAAGAACTAGTATTGGTACCAGGTAACATAGGAGAAAAAATAGCTAAAAAATATTTCAAAAACATCGAAGAAGACAGGATAGTACAAATGGGCAACTTCCCAGGATACATGCTAAAAATAGCCGCTAAAAAACACTTTAAAAAGATCATACTCCTAGGCCATGCAGGTAAACTCATAAAAATAAGCGCTGGGATATTCAACACAAAAAATAGTGTGGCAGATGGAAGACATGAAATAATAACAACCCACGCAGCACTAAACGGCGCCCCAAAGCCGCTTCTAGTCAAAATTTTCAATAAAAGGACAGTAGAAGAAATGATCACAGAACTAGACCATGCAGGATTAACACAACCAGTATTCAACAGTATAGCATCATCAGTACGAAAAAGATGCCAAGAAAACTACCCCATGGATTTTGATGTGCTAATCTTCAACCTAAAAGGGAGAATACTCAACACCAATTTTAAAACAAGACCAGATCACGCCTTTAAATAGGGTGAAGCCCATTGAAAAAAGTCATCATGATAGGTAAATTCCCACCACACCTTGGAGGAGTCGCATCCCACACCTACAACCTAGCAAAACAACTAAAAGAAAAAGGATACCATATAAGCATCCTAACATACCCACATGAAAAAATAGAGGACAAAAATGATATAAAAGTCTCATCCGCCCCAACAATAAACATAAAAGGTCTAAGGGGGCTAATATTCACACTCACAGCAACACATAAACTAATTAAAATAATCAGGAAAGAAGACATCGACATTATACACGCACATTATATAATCCCCCCAGGCCTCATAGCACTCATAGGATCTATTATAACAGGAAAACCATATTATGTAACCGTGCACGGATCAGACGCCCTCATATTATCCTCCAAGAGCATTCTAAGACCAATCATCAAATTAATACTTAGAAAAGCTTCAAAAGTCCTTGTTGTAAGTAAAAAATTAGCTGAAAAAGTCACAGAACTTGGAATACCACAAGAGAAGATAATGATAACCTATAACATGGTAGATACAAAAATATTCAACCCACAGATTAAAACCACATTCAGAGAAGAAATAGGGACAAAAAAACCAATCATATTATTCGTAGGTAATCTAGTGCCACAAAAAGGTGTTGAATATTTACTAAAAGCAAAAAAACTCCTAAAAAGAGACTCAAAGTTAGTGATAGTAGGTGGAGGACCGCTCCTAAAAAAACTAAAAAATATGGTCAAAGAAGAGAACATCGAAGATGTTATATTCACAGGACCCAGAACAGACATAAACAATATAATGGCCGCCGCAGACATAATAGTCCTACCATCAGTCTCCGAAGGAATCCCCATCGTATTATTAGAAGCCATGGCAATGGCCAAACCAATAATAGCCACAAAAGTTGGGGGCATACCTGAAATAGTTGACGAAAGTGTGGGGATCCTCATAGAACCAAAAAACCCCAAAAAACTAGCAAATGCAATAGACAAACTACTTTCAGATGAAAAATGTAGAAAAAAACTTGGAGAAAATGGATTAAAAAAAGCTGCTAAATTTTCAACCATAAAAACCCCATATTAGTGATCATGATGAAGTTAACCCATACACATGAAGAATCCATCCACATGGTTGACGTGACCTCAAAACCCATAACCAAGAGAACAGCCACCGCAGAAGGTGAAATACACCTCAAAGAAGACACGATAAAACTAATCAAAGAAAAAAGGATAGAAAAGGGTAACGTCCTCGCAACAGCCCAGATAGCCGCTATAAACGCCATCAAAAACACATGGAACATAATACCATTATGTCATCCGCTACCAATAACAAGCACAAAATTGAAATTCAAAATCCTAAACGACAAAATAACCGTAAAAGTAACAGTAAAATGCAACGGCAAAACCGGAGTGGAAATGGAAGCCCTCACAGGAGTGAGCGTAGCACTCCTAACAATATGGGACATGGTAAAAAGCCTCGAAAAAGACGAAAAAGGCCAATACCCACATACGAGGATATCAAATATAAAAGTAGTGGAAAAAAAGAAAAGTGAACAAAAATGAACACAGAAAAGGCCATGATGAAAATAATAAAAGACTGCTACCCCTTCATAGAAAAACTAAACCCTGCACAAAAAGCAGCAATCAAACAAGGCTACCTCGAAGACCAACACAATTATATACTAGCAATACCAACAGCAAGCGGAAAAACACTACTAGGCCTCATGGCCGCTATAAAAACAATACTAGAAGGTGGAAAAGTCATCTACACAGTCCCACTCATATCCATCCAAAACGAGAAAATTAAAGAATTCAAAAAACTTGAAAGTCATGGCATCACAGTGGGTAAAGATCCAAGATCCTCAGACCTTGCAATCATGGTATTTGAATCATTTGACATACTAACACGCTTCTCATGGAACACGCTAAACGAGATAGACCTCCTAATAGTAGATGAATTCCATATGATAGGAGAATATACAAGAGGACCCACAATAGAATGTGCAATCACCCGCCTAATGTCCCTAAATCCCAGGATACGGATAATAGCACTCTCAGCAACCCTCAGAAACCTTGAAGAGATAGCAACATGGCTAAATGCTAAAGTGATACAACATGATTATCGTCCAGTCCCACTCTACAAGGAAATCCTAACCCTCGAAATGTTAAATGCCCGAGAAAAAAACGAAGCCATAGTCAAAATACTACAAGAGGCAATCAAAGACGAAAACCAAATCCTCGTATTCGTATCGACAAGAAGATTCACAGAAACCCTAGCAACATTTGTCTCCCAAAAAATACACAAAAACATCCCCAAAGAGACCAGAGAAATATTTAACGAAGTCGCTGATAAAATACTTGAAATCCCAAAAAAAAGTGGATCACCACCAACATTCACCTGCCTCAAACTCGCAAACTGCATAAAGGAGGGTGTCGCATTCCATCACGCAGGCTTATTCACCAGACAAAGAGAGATCATAGAAGATGAATTCAGAAAAGGCAACCTATACATGATCACAGCCACACCCAGTCTAATGTACGGTGTTAACCTACCATCCCAGACCGTCATCATAAGGGACTACATAAGGTGGACCCGACAAGGACCCAAATGGATACCAGTATTTGATTATGAACAAATGTCAGGAAGAGCCGGGAGACCACAATACGACAACGTAGGATACTCATATCTTATAGCAAAAAACCCAGAAGAAGCATACCAATTAGAAGAATATTACATACATGGTGAAATAGAACCCACCAACTCAAAACTCATAGAAAACAAGGACGCAGTCTATCACCAGATAATAGGACAAGTAGCAGCAGGATTATCAGACAACCCAGAAGATTTGATCGAATTCTTTAAACAAACATTCTACGGCCACCAGCTTACCAAAAATCCTAACATGAGCATCTTCGATGATAATCTTGAATATGAGATAAACTCCTCAATAGAATTCCTCATCAAAAACGAGATAATAAAACCAACCCCCGCAGGTTTAAGGGCCACACCATTCGGACTCCTCATAGCCAGTTCCAATTATAGTGTCGAAACAAGTATAAAACTCCGACACCTCGCAACTGAAATGGATGAAATCGACACTTACAAATTAATCTATGAAATATGCAAAACCCCTGACATGCCAATCATATCATTCAAAACTCGTAAAGGCAAGGATAGTGTCCGTGAAAAACTCCAAGAACATGGTATATTCGTCATGGATGTGGGCAACATTGAAGCCACCGCAGCATCCCTAATAGAATGGATAAACGAAAGAAGCGAGTATGAGATTGAAAACCTCTTTAATGTATATGCTGCTTCAACCCGTAGAGCAGCCTATGAGGCATCCCAACTCATAAAATTCTTCAAGGAAATATGTGAAGTCACAGGAGTATATGGCCATTCACAGAAACTTGACATACTAATGGCACGGTTATATTATGGCGTTAAAGCGGATATAATACCACTCGTTGTGGGCGTGAAAAGACTAGGCCGTATAAGAGCCCGCAGACTCGTGAAAACATTCGGATACGACCTAGAGAATGTGAGTGAAGATGAACTGCGGAGAATTGATGGAATCGGCCCCCGAATGGCAGCTGCAATTAAAGAATATACAAAAAGGTACACAAAATCAACTTTTTAAACTCACTCAAAACAATAGCAAAGATAGATGAAAAATGATAGAATTTTGCAGCCTCATAAGGGAATGTTGGTATGTTAACGAGCATAGGAGAAAGTCATATAAAGTATACGCGAAGGTTCATGGAAGCCCCTCTGAATCCTAAAAATGGAAGTTTCCATAGTGACGGGAAAATTCTATATTGCATTCGTCGTTTATTTGAAATGCACTCATCAATTCCTATATTTTACCTTATTTTCATGAAAGAGGAGCCCTTTTTATCCTATAAGGATGCCATTTCTTGGAGGTTTTATTGTAAGAAAAGAGAAGGGGCACCTTTTATTGTCCATTCAAAGAAAAAAATGCAACATGTGTATAGCACTTCAAGACCTTAAGGTGGCTTTAAATGTTTGAAAAGACTAGCATCCCCGAAAAGTTGACTAAAAGAGATCTTTTAAAAATTCTTAAAAAGGAAGCTTCAAAGATTTCAATAAAGGATATAATGGATGCAACAATCTACTTAAGGGAAGAAACCAAGTATATGCCGGTCAAGGAGCGGGAAGAGTTTATTAAAAGATTTACAAAGGCTTTTTTCAATAGGATGAGGGATGTGAAAAATGAAAAGGATAGGAAAGAATATAATAGACTAGTAAATACTAAAAAATTGGGTGAATTTATAGAATTTCTTGATGAGCAGCTTAAGAATGCCAAGAATAAGCCTGAAAAGTGTTTCCAGGAAATTGCGCGGATAATAAGTGTATATGCGACATTCATAAGAGAAGAGCCGATACACCCTGTTGGGACTCGGTTTCCAGGCGGATTAATGGTGAAAAAAAGAAAAAATGTTTATTATTGCCCTGTTAAAGAGAAGCAAATGGACACTCCAGGTGCTCTTTGCAGGTTCTGCGTCAGCGTACAAGACCCTGACGTTATATGAGGAGCCCTATCCCATCAATGACAAGTGCTAATCCGATTAACCAAGCGAGGAATATAGGATCCTTTGCGAATGTCCCCACTACCAAATATAAGACCCCTATTATACACACTGCCAAGCTGGCTATTCTAGATGACTTCTCCGCCCTAGCGAATAAACTTGCTATACCCGCTATTATCAAGATTATACCAGTATTGTTTATGAACTTAAAATTCTCTGGGTAATAGAGAAGCTGATCTAAAAAAAAGAATTGAAAGAGGACTCGGAAGGTTAACCTCCACCGTCACAGACTTCTGAGCCCATGTCAACCTCTTCAAGGTCCTCTCGCATCTTCTTAAGTTTTTTAAGGCGCTTCTCTATTTCTTCCTTCTTTTCGGATTCTCTTCTTTCAAACTCTGCCTTGTCCAGTACTTCAAGATACTCAGTATTATACCATAGGTCTGAGTCGGCAAGCCTAGCCCATCCTTGGTCATCCTCTACTTTAAGCCCTGAAACCTCCCCAGTAGTACCGGTACCAGTATATCTCACAATAGAACCTACAGTTATCGTTTTTCCTCTTCCATCAACTATCTCCAATATAATACCCCCCAATTATTCTTCTTTTCCAAGTGATAATTTGGTCGTTTCCTCCCCAGGAGTCTCTGAAACCCCCTCAACAGCTATATCAATTATGACATAATCGCCTACTTTCTGTATTTCGTCGATATTTACTATGAATGTCTGTGGCCTGAGGGCTAACTCTCCCTTTGATATGATCACGGAATTTATCATCCCATTCTCAAGGTCTATGTCCATATCAGATACCTTACCTACCTCTATAGCGTTTTTATCAAGAACCTTCTTACCTAAAAATTCGGAGACCAACATCAAAACACCAACTCTCTATGCTAATATTATGTTTATCTAATGGGAATATATATTTTCCTATAGGATAAAAATTTAATCATGAAAACATCCATAAAGATATTCAAGATTTTTGGCATACCCATAGAATTAGATTTTTCATTCCTAATATTGATAATCTCCATATACTTTTTGGCATTTTTAAAGCTAATTTCATTAGAACTTGCCGTGCTTATAACATTAATCTTTGTGACAGTTGTCATCCATGAATTGGCACATTCATATGTAGCACGCCATTTCGGAGTGAAAATAGAGAAAATACTCCTACTCCCCATAGGCGGTATTGCTAAGATGGAGGAAATACCCAGGGTGCCCCGTCAAGAACTGTTAATATCTATCGCAGGACCCCTCACGAACCTGATAATAGCATTCACCCTCTATGGCATAGCATCCACAAGAATATTCCCACAGGCAATAATAGAATTCGTGGCCAATTTCATACTAGTAAATGTGGTGCTAGCGTTCTTTAACTTGATACCTGCATTTCCAATGGACGGTGGTAGAATATTAAGAGCGTTATTAGCAGAGAAGATGAGTTATCTACGTTCAACAGAAGTTGCCGCGAACCTTGGGAAATTTCTCGCTATACTCATGGCAATGGCTGGAATATTCTTCAACCTATTCCTTATATTAATAGCCCTTTTCATTTATATCGGCGCCGAACAAGAATACAGGCTAGTATTCATATCATCCTTACTTGAAGGGGTTAAAGTAAGTGATGTGATGACACCAGAGCCTATCACGCTCAAACCTTCTTCAACAGTTGAAGAAGCCCTTAAAACAGTGTTCAAATACAAGCACATGGGATACCCTGTAACAGAAAATGGCGAACTCAAGGGTATAGTAACATTTCATGACCTATCAAGCGCAGAAAAAGATACCCCCATCGAGGAGGTGATGACAAAGGATGTTATCACAGTAAATATCAATGATGATGCTATGACAGCATTGGAAAAATTAACCAAACACGACCTTGGAAGATTACCAGTCCTCAAGGACAACAAACTCGTCGGGATAATATCAAAAACAGACCTCATAAGAACCCTTGACATCATGAGAAGAACAAAGACTTAAAGGAGGAGTTCCAGAGGATGGAAAGCGCCTGTCGCTTAATAATAGAAGAAATAGTCAAAGGAAAAATAAAGACAAGAGAAGAGCTCGAAAATCTGAAACGTAGAGTTTGCAAGGACCTTAAACTCAAAAAGTTCATAGGCAACTCCACAATACTAAAATATGCCACAAAAAAAGAAAGAAAGATCATAGAAGAACTCTTAAGAAAAAAACCTACAAGGACAATCTCTGGAGTTGCAATAGTAGCAGTAATGTGCCAACCCCACCCATGCCCCCATGGGAGATGCTTATACTGTCCAGAAAGCGAAAAAGCACCCCCAAGTTACACAGGAGAAGAACCAGCAGCACTCAGAGCAAGAATGTACAAATTCCACCCATACCACCAAGTATACAACAGACTAAAGCAACTCCACAGCATAGGACACCCCACAGATAAAGTAGAACTAATCATAATGGGGGGCACATTCCCATCCCAGACACTATGCTACCAAGAATGGTTCATAACACAATGCCTAAAAGCAATGATAGACTTCGGAGCCAATATCAAAAACCTCAAAATAAAACTACCAAAATATAATAACGATTACATACACCTAAAGGATGTCCAATCAGCCAATGAAAAGGCACCTATAAGGTGCGTGGGCCTAACATTCGAAACAAGACCCGACTACTGCAAAGAAGAAGACGTGGATAGGATGCTATCCTTTGGGGTCACAAGAGTAGAACTTGGAGTTCAAACAATATACAACCACATATACCAGAGAATAAAAAGAGGCCATAACATCCAAGATGTTATAGAATCCAACAGAATCCTAAGAGATTCAGGTATCAAAGTCGCAATGCACCTCATGCCAGGCTTATTCGCAGACTTCGAAAAGGATCTTAGAATTTTCAAAAGACTATTTTCAGACCCATCCTTCAAACCCGACATGATAAAAATATACCCATGCCTAGTTACAAGGAACAGCCAATTATACCACCTATGGGAAAAAGGAGAATACAAACCATATAATACAGAAGAAGCGGCTGAATTAATCGTCCAAATAAAGAAGATGCTACCAAAATGGGTTCGTACAATGAGGATACAACGTGATATACCCTCACACTTAATCGTTGATGGAGTTAAAAAATCAAACCTTGGAGAAATAGTTTACAAGAAACTCGAAGAAGAAGGCATACAATGCCAATGCATAAGATGCAGAGAAATAGGACACAGACTATCAAAAGGCGCCAGTATAAACCCAGACAACATAAAACCCTTGAAAGAATCCTACAAAGCAACAGGTGGGAAAGAATTCTTCCTATCCTATGAAGACACTGAAAATAATATTCTCATCGGATTCCTCAGATTAAGACTACCATCCAAGAAAGCCCACCGAAGGGAAATTAACGAAAAAACGGCGCTAGTAAGAGAATTACATGTCTACGGGCCTATGCTCCCCCTCGGCGAACCAGGAAAGGGTATTGGACAACATTCAGGGTATGGGGAGAAACTATTATCCTGGGCAGAAGAACTAGCCATCAAAAACAACAAGGAAAAAATATTAATCACGAGCGGAATAGGGGTAAGAAACTATTATAAGAGGCTTGGATATGAGAAAGAAGGCCCATACATGGCAAAAGTGTTAAAATGAGTGGATAAAATGGAAAAAGAGAGTTTTGCACGTCTCATAGATCATACAAATGTAAAAGCTGATGCAAAAAAAGATGACATAATAAGATTATGTAAAGAGGCTGTCCATTACGGGTTTGGCTGTGTAATGGTAACCCCAACTAATGTCAGATTAGCATCCAAAATACTCAATGGCACGCCAATAAAAGTAGGTTCCGTTATAGGATTCCCAACAGGCAGCACCACCCCAAGGGTAAAAGTTTTTGAAGCTAAAGAGGCTATAAAAAACGGTGCCAGTGAATTAGACATGGTTATAAATATAGGGGCGCTAAAATCTAGAGAACTAGACTTTGTCACTGAGGATATAAAAGGGGTGGTCGAAGCTGC
Organism: Methanothermobacter tenebrarum; assembly: GCF_003264935.1. NCBI lineage: Archaea > Methanobacteriati > Methanobacteriota > Methanobacteria > Methanobacteriales > Methanobacteriaceae > Methanothermobacter > Methanothermobacter tenebrarum. Next base: position 182,933 of record NZ_QLOE01000003.1, on the reverse strand, counting down.
CAATGGCAATATAGTTAAAGTCATAATAGAAACAGCATATTTAACAGAAAAAGAAAAGATACTAGCCTGCAAAATAAGTAAAAAAGCCGGTGCAGATTATGTTAAAACATCAACCGCTTATTGCAAGCTTAAAGGAGCCACCTTAGAGGATGTGAAACTGATGAGATCCGTGGTAGGGAAAAATATGGGTGTTAAAGCCTCCGGTGGTATAAGAGATCTTAAAACCGCGCTTGCCATGATAGAAGCGGGAGCTGATCGAATAGGAACCTCAAGTGGTGTTCAAATAATTAGAGAATGGGAAAAGTTTAATTTCAACCACCCCCTTTGATAAAAGGATTCCGTAGGCGAGTTTTCAAATGTCCCCATTAATCTAGGCCTGTCGACGGCAACCCCCTAATTTCCAGGAAACAGTTCACAAAAAAATTAAAAGGAAGTTTTTCTGAGATAAGAAGCCCCCCTTTCCAAACTTGCGAAGGGAGAGTCCCCTGGGAGGGTATGAAAGATGATGATCAAGATAGAAGTTGAAGGGAAAGGCCATGCGATTGGAAAATTGGATGATAGAAACCCTAAAACGGCTCAGATCATCTATGATAATCTGCCATTAGAGGGCAGAGCCCTCATATGGCTTGAAGAGGTCTATTTTGACATACCATTAACCATAGAATATGAGAATCCATCCAAAAAGGCTACTATAGGTGATATATCCTATTGGCCTCCAGGTTATGCCTTCTGTATCTTTTTCGGGTCAAGTCAACCCTATTCTGAAGTTAACCATATAGGTAAGATCATAGAAAACCTTGAAATCTTCCAGGAAGTGGAGGAAGGTGACAGGATAATCATAGATAGGGTTGAGTGACTGGTTGTATTTTCCTATAGAGCGTATCCCTCATAGCAGGGGTTCTACCAATATCCATTATAACCCTCCTCATTTCCTCGACTTCCGCGTTAACACCATATGATGCTCCAGCCGATCTTGAAATGTTCTCTTCGCCGAGTGTCCCGCCAAGATCATTTGCACCTGCCAGTAGGCACATTTGTGCGAATTTAAATCCTAGTTTAACCCATGATGCTTGTATATTCTTTATAAGGTCTCTGAACATTAATCTTGCAACAGCATAAAGTTTCAAGTCTTCCGTCCCAGTACTCCCGGCCTTGGCAAGCCCATCCTGGTATATTCTCGTATTTTTGTGCATGAATGGTAATGGTACGAATTCTGTGAAGCCACCTGTACGCTCTTGGATAGATTTCAAAATTTCAAGGTGTTTTATCCTTTCTTCAGCTTCATCTATATGACCATACATGATGGTTGAGGTTGTGGGGATGCCTGTTTTATGGGCGGTTTCTATCACTTCAATCCATTCTCTTGTATTGAGCTTTTTTGGACAGATAATACGTCGAATATTATCATCTAGGATCTCAGCTGCCGTTCCTGGCATCGAATCTAACCCTGCCTTCTTAAGTATCCTTAGAGTTTCCTCTATCGAAAGTTCCGCACTTTTTGATCCATAATATATTTCCATTGGTGAGAATGCATGGATGTGTATCTTTGGGAGCTCAGATTTTATAGCCCTTAAAATATCCTCATAGAAGTATGTGTCCACGTTGGGGTGTAATCCTCCTTGTATGCATAGTTCTATTGCCCCATTTGCCGCGGCCATTTTAGCCCTCTTGAGTATCCCAGGTATTTGCATGAAATATGATCCATTCTCATTCGGGCTCTTTCTGAAGGCGCAGAAGCCGCAGTTGCCTGTGCAAATGTTTGTGAAGTTTATATTCCAATTTTTTATGAATGTGACTTCTTCCCCGACAATTTCTCGCCGCACAGCATCTGCTATTATGAAAAGCCCATGCAATTCGCTTCCTTGGAGTTTCATTAGATAAAGCGCATCCTCGGAGGATATTGGCTCATTCAGGGCCTTTTCTAATATTTTTTTCGTGTGTGGGCTGACTTTTAGGGTGTCAAACATAATATCATCTTCTGTTAAGATTATTTCCCTTTTATTCTATGATAGGTTTATATTATAAATTTTTTATCATCCCAAGTTTCCTTAATAACTTGTTCCAAGTTATGGTCAATACATTTTTTTTGAGGTTTCAATTTTTTTTCATGGGGATCTGGCTTTGGGAAAAGTTACAATTTTGTGATCTATCATATCGATTACCATTGTAATTTTATGGTTGAATTAATCCCATAAATCCAAGTATAATCAATAGATTTAAATATGAGTAACTATTAGGTTATTTTGGAGGTGAAAATATGGTTGAATTACCAATAGCACCAGTTGGAAGAATCATAAAAAATGCCGGTGCTGAGAGAATAAGCAATGATGCAAGAGAAGCACTAGCAAAGGCCCTGGAAAAAATGGGTGAAGAGATAGCAGTATCAGCTGTTAAATTCGCAAAACACGCTGGTAGAAAGACAGTTAAAGCAGAAGATGTGGAATTGGCCGTTAAAACAATGAAATGATATGCTATTGGGGGGGTGCTAGAATACATCCACAGTATGATAAGCACCCCCCTACATATTTTTCCCTTTTTTTTGGGGGATGATAATGTCAACATTAGAAAATTTGAAAGAAGCATTTGCCGGGGAATCCCAAGCAAACAGAAAATACCTTGCATTTGCGAAAAAAGCTGATGAGGAAGGATATCCTCAGATCGCGAAGCTATTCCGTGCAGCTGCAGCTGCAGAGGCGGTGCACGCTTTTAATCATCTAGATGCTATGGGAGCTGTTAAAAGTACAGAGGAAAACCTTAGAGAAGCCATAGATGGCGAAGCCCATGAATTCGAGGAGATGTACCCCCAATTCATTGAAGAATCCGAAAATGAAGGGGAAGAACAGGCTACATGGAGCTTCACCGTTGCTAATAAAGTTGAGATGATACATGAACAACTTTACAAAAAAGCCCTTGAAAACCTTGGAGAAAACGAGGAAGTAGACTATTATGTGTGTAATTGGTGTGGTAACACAGTCGAAGATGAGCCACCAGAAAAATGTCCAATTTGTGGAGCGCCAAAAGAAGAATTCAAAAAAATAGAATAATTTATCCTTTCCCCATAGAAACTTCAGGTATTGTTAACCTGAAGGTTGTTCCATTATCTGATATCATCTGGACCTCAGCGTTGATCTGGTCAGCTAAACTTTTAACTAATTGAAGACCTAAAGATTCTGTATTCTGCCAATCAAGATCCTCAGGGAAGCCCACCCCATTATCACTCACTTCAAGAAGGATCTTATCATCCAAAGACTTCAACTTTAAATTAACTTCTCCTTTCCCACCCTCTGGGAAGGCATGCTTACACGAATTTGTTATAAGCTCATTCACTATCAAACCAACTGGTATGGCCAATTCTACATCCATTTTTATCCTGTCAATGTCAAGGTTAAGTTCGACCCCTGTAGGGGCGTAACTAGTAAATATACCTCTGGCAAGTGTCTGAAGATACTCCATCATGTCAATTTCTTTAAAGTTAGAAGAACGATAGAGCTTCTCATGGATTAGTGCCATGGATCTCGCCCTATTTTCACTCTCTTTAAAGATTTCAAACGCCTCTTTACCCTTTAAATATCTTGCTTGGAGGCTTAAAAGACTTGAAATTATCATAAGATTGTTCTTAACCCTATGATGGATTTCTTTAAGGAGCAGATCCTTCTCCTCAATGGCCTTCTCCAATTCTTTTTGGGCTTCTTTTATATCAGTTAAATCTTGGACCACAAATATAACCAAATCCTTCCCATTGACATTAATAGGCTCACTGAGGATCCTAACATGACGTTCATTCCCCAGGGGGTCTAGAATCTTCGTTTCATAAGGTGGAACTTTCCCACCCCTTTTTATGGTCTTCAGCAAATCCTTAGCTTCATCTATTTTCTCGGGTAGGATGAGGTTCAAATCAAAAACGGACTTACCCTTCAATTCATCCTTTTCTAGTCCAATAAATTCACTTACATGCTCATTTACATCATAAATCTTCCCATCAAAGTTAGAAATTAATATATACTGGGGTGACAATTCAAATAGTAAACGATATCTTTCCTCGCTTTCTGCTATCTGTCTTCTCCTCTTGTCTATCTCCTCAACTAAAAATATAACCACTATATTTACAAAAAATAACATTAAAACGCGGAATAAATCCTCAATAAGATAAAAAGATGATACAAGGTAAGAAGAGGCTAAAAGTAGAAATGATAATATCCCAGTTAAAATCAGAGATCTTCTTTTAAACCAAATAGTCGCTAAAATAATCGGAATATAAAAGAAATGGGTGAATATAACATGAACATGTAAGATAAAATGGAAATAGTAAATCAAACCTATAGAAACTCCTGTAAAGAATGCCAAGAGAATGATCCCCACTTTTTTGTCATAGAAATCAAACACCAAAGGCATCACCTTGTATAAAAAAACTGTGAACCATATTCTACCTTTTTTACTCTTTTGACTCTTGTATAATACTGCCAAAGAAAACTTTGGATGGGCCCGACGGGATTTGAACCCGCGATCTTCTGGTTAAGAGCCAGATGCCCTGCCAGACTGAGCTACGGGCCCTCTTAAACTAGAAAATCTTTATATTTTTATATTATCTATATATTGATTACATAAACTTTTTGGTTATGAAAAGTGCCAACATTGATATTATCCCAGATTATCAGATTAAAAATGTGAATGAGTTCCTAAACTTAAAAGAAAGTTTTTTTAGATTTATGATTCTTGTCTAGGAAAATTTTTATATGGATATTTAATGAGATATGATAATAATTTAGGTGAACCTAATGGAAATTTTAAGCGAAAACATAGAAGAGTACCTAGAAACTCTTTATAAACTTTCACAAGAGCAAGAATTCGTAAGTACATCCAGCATATCCAGAGAATTAAGGATAGCCCCTCCAAGCGTCACTCAGATGCTTCAGAGATTGGCCAAGATGGGCCTTGTGGACTATTCACCATATAGGGGCGTTAAACTCACAACGAAAGGTTATAGGATGGCCGAGAAGGTCATAAGGAAACATAGGCTGCTTGAAAGGTTCCTATATGACATTCTAAATTTGAAACGGGATAAAATACATCAACAGGCTTGTGAAATGGAACATGCGCTTTCTGATGATGCTGAAAGAGCTCTCTGTCAACTGCTCAAGCAGCCAAGTTACTGTCCTGATAAAAACCTCATACCCCCATGCGACTTCAAATTCAAAACATGTAGCGAATGTGTGAAAAGAAAAGATGAAGACCTTAAAGAAATAGGTTCAAGGGACGAAAAACTGCTATCACTACCCCAACTAGAAGAGATGGAAGAAGGAAGAGTATCATTTATAAGAGGCGACTACAAGTTCATGGAAAAAATTATGAACATGGGGATAACCATCGGAAGTTTTATAAGAGTCCTGAAAAAGAGTCCTCCAATAGAATCTATTGAAATAGAAGTGAAAGGGTCAAAGATCGTGCTCAGAAAAGACATTGCAGATAACATTTTCATAATAACTGAAGAAAATCCCAGTTTAGGATCTAGCTAACCAATTTTCAACCTTTTTCATGATATTATCGAGGAAATCTAATGACTTTTCGTGTGAACTAAGAGATATTGCCAATTCCATGATGGCCCTTTTATCCCCTACAATCGCCATATAAAGTAGGAGATTCTCATACAATTTACTAGTTTGATATCTTTCAGGCGCTTTTAATCCCCATAAGTGTATGAGAGCCCATTCCTTTGATGAATTCTTAATCTTCGAAAGTTGGAATTCCTTATTAGAGAAGATCCTCTCCTTGATATATTTTAACAAGTTCCTATTTTTCAAGGCCCAGAAGGTGAAATCATCATATTTATCCCTTAACTTGCTGATCTGACCCTTTTTCTCGTCCCGTATCCCTATAAACTCCTCCTCATACTTACTAAGTTGGAATTTCGACTTATCAGCCTCCACAGACCTTAATAGGTTACCATACCTTCTTTTCAGTTCTTTACCCGCTTCTATGTGGAGTATTTCATCGTCTGTAAGTTTTCTCTTCTCTAAAAGTTCCTTTTGGGATTCAACTTCCCTCGCCCACTCTTCACACTTTCTCGATTCAAGCTCTTTTAACTTTTCATGGAATCTTCCTTTTAAAAGTTCCATGGCAAAAAACTTCCGCCAACCATCATCCCCCAAATGGGATAAGATATTCGCTATTTCAAACGGATTCTCTGGCTCCCTCTTAAAATATGATAGTATCCTAGCCATTTCCCTTGGAAAAAAGCTCGGAATTATCATTACTAAAAGCCAGAAAATAACTGACACAGAGAAGGAAACTAAGGCTGGTAGAATTATCCCCTGGATATTCATGAAGACGCCCCTTTACTGAGGATAATTTTCCGAAATTCCCTTTTGGTTTCTGTTATAATCTTAATATCTCTAACATTTATGTTATTTTCATTGAAATATTCAAGTAATTGCGTGGGGGTGACTGTCTCTTCAAAATCTACAAGTATTGAACCGCTTTCAATGCTTAATTCAACTGATCCACACTCTGATAATAGTCTCTCAACTTCTTCAACTTGTGAAGTTTGCAATCTAATATTATTCTCTGTTATAATTTCAACATTCTTAAGATCTATGTTGTTTTCATTAAGGTATTCAAGTAATAGGGTAGGGTTTATTGTCTTTTTAAGTTCTAAGAGTATTGAAACGTCTTCAATACCTATCTCAATCGCCCCATACCTTAATAATAATTCTTTAGCTTCTTCAACTTGTGGGGTCTCCACCCTGAAGGTGCGTAGGCGTTGCTGCGCCTCTGCAATATCAATATCCATCCTTTGAAGGTCTATGAGAACATGCCTTTCTAGGGCTTCTTCTAGTATTTCCACATCTATTTTTTCCATTTCACGATTTATTCTCACTGCCTGGGCTATTTGGGCAAGATCCCTGGCATGGGCGAAAGTTGGGGTTAATCCTTCACCACCATCCTCTTTGGGCGTGTAAACTAGTCTGAGTCTTTCGAAAATCTCTTCATCATATTTTTCACCTAGAAGATCTAAATTTCTTTTGAATACTTCAATTATCTCATCCACTGGGGGTTCCTGGAGGAATATATGTAAGGGCGCCCTTCTAAGATGGGCCTCATCCATTATACTTATATCAAGGTTTGTGGAGAATACAGGGATAAAATGTGAATGTACAGTGACAGGAACCCCTCTAACATATACTATTTCCTTTCTGTTTTCTAGGGGTATTATTAAACGGTTAAGTATCATGTTATGGTCTTCCTTTTGTCTTCCAAGATCATCAAGGAGTAGGACGCCACCATTTGCTTTTACGATAGGGGAGGTCTCATATACTCCCTTATTTTGGTTGAAATTTGTCTCCATTTTTTCAATTGTAAGTTCAGATCCTGTGAAGACGAATGGTGCATATATTTTAACCCACCTTGGGTCCTCTGGTTGTTCATCACAGAGTTTGTGAAAATCTGGGTCGTATAATTGGATTACTTGTTCATTAAATTCGATATAGCGTGGGATTAAAATTGGGGGAAGCAGATCCGACATTTTACTTGTGATGAATGTTTTACCCGTCCCAGGAGGACCATATATAAAAAAGCCTTTTCCAACTGTAGCAGCTTCAATCATGGTCTTTTTAGCCTCTTCGCTGCCAACAATGTCCTTGAATGCTTCCTCAATGATCTCATCAGGTATTTTGATGGGGAATCTTCCCTCGAGTTGTTTTTCCATTATCTTATAATAAAGTTCATATGTTACTGGTGCCATGCCAGTGTATGGGTTTTCTTTAAGGAGTTTTTCTGCGAGGTTTCTTCCCTCCCTTTTTATAGTATATGTTACTGTTGGGAATAGGAAGCCCCCACCAATGGAAGCACATAATTCCTCATCTTCCATCTCTCTTATACATTCTTCGAGTATGTTCACATGTAACCCTGTGATTTCATGGATCCTTTCAACTTTTATTGTCCCATAGGTGGCTATGATTTTGAGGATAAGGTTTTTTATAAACTCGCTTGATAAGTCTATCTCATCAAGACTCTTTGGCTGTTTTAAAACCTCGAAGAGTATTTGCATTTTTTCATCATGATAATAATCCACTTTTAGGCACCACCTATAGGATATTTTTAAGCTCCCCAATGTTGGATATTATCTCTATGTCGAGTTTTTCTCTTTTTATATAATCTTTCTCATCATCTTTTAACTTGGAGTTGACAAGTATTGCTGACATGCCAGCATTCACTGCGCCGATTATATCCTCCTTAAACTTATCCCCAACCATGACAGAATTTTCAGGCTTACAACCCATCCTATTGAGGGCTTCCCTAAATATTCCCTGATCTGGTTTTTCAACTCCCACCTCTTCTGAAGTGACAACCTCATCAAAGAAATGGTGTATGCCAAGTCTTATCAGTTTCTCCCATTGTTTTATGGTAAGGCCGTTAGATATCACTCCAAGATGATAACCTTTACTTTTGAGGTATATCAAGGTGGGTATGGTCTGTGGGAACGGTCTCAGAAGGGCGAACTTAACATTATGGTATGTTATCACGCCCAAAGCTATCAGTAGGGGGTTTTCCTCACCGAAAACCCTCTCCGTAAGCACGTTAAAATGTTTACCATAATTTGATCCCTTTTCATCTATAATCTCTTTAAGGAGGGGGTAAGCCTCTTCTTGTGTGAGGGGTAGCCCAGCCTCTATCATGACACTTAAAGCAGCTTTTCTAGCTAACATTGCAAAACTTGACGTGTCATAGAGCGTATCATCAATATCAAAGTACACGGCTTTTATCATGAACTCCACCCCCCCTATAGGAATGCGTCTAGGCTACTCTGTCTTTCACCCTTCGCCAACATGAGAAGATCCTCTGTCGAATATCCAAGTGAAGTTATTATACGGGATACGGCAGCTAGAACTTGATTCTCTATATAATAATCAGGGTCATACTCCCCCTTGAAATCTTCGGCTGGGACCGCCCTTTGACTAATGGGTTCTTTCCCCTTCACTATAATGTAACGGATTATGGATCCTCTTTCAACCCGTCTACCCTTTTTGAGTGATCTTCTAGCTGCTACTATGTGGGGGCCCACTTGCTTGTATTCGTCAAGGTTCTTGGTAATCTGTGTATGGATGATAAGATCCTCGACTCGCACGTTACCTTCTTTAATATCTTTTATAACCTTCCTTACAATATCTTTAGCCTTCTTGGGGGATCCTTCCTCTAGTATTGCCCGGAGTACCATCTGTTGTGTCTTCTTGGCTATTGGCGCCCAGTCCCTCCTTACTAGTTCAAGGCCCTTGACGATGATGGTATTATCTTCGATTAGGGCATATCTCTTCTTGGTTACGAAAAAGCCCCTCTGGTAGAATCCCTCATATTCGAGTTCCATCCCCTCTGGAAGCCTATTATTGATATAATTTAAAAATTTCTCAACCTGGGAAAGTATCTCCCTTTTCAGGTTATCAACCAAATTTATACACCATTATTTTTTGATTAATATTCCATTGAGTATGCCATGTTGGCCAGGTCTTGAAGTTACCCTGGCAAGGCCTTTGCTTGTCTCTACAATAGCACCCTTTGTTATGATATTCCTCCTTACGAAGTGAGGGTTGGCCCTATTCTCTACAACATTTAGTATTTCCGCAACTTCTACTTTATTGGTGTCAGGGTCTACCACATTTATGTGTGTGTCTGTTACAAGTCTAAACTTCTTGTTACCCCCCATTGTCCTTATTATCCTCATCTTCCTTTCACCGATTCTTGTCTCCGCGGCTTCTCTTCCAAGTTCATATTTTCTTTTGCCTCTGCTCTTTTTCAACCTTCCACCAGTTGGTTTTCTCTTGGATCTACCTTGCCATATCGCCATTTAACATCACCTCAAAATACTATATATTAGAATTAGATGATATAATTTAAGTTAGATGATATACAATTATCACCCCTCTGGGGGTCCCCAGAGAAAGAATTATATCATCTATTAATTAGCCCTTGATTATATAAATTTTTCGGATTCCCTCAAAAGAGGATCTATGGGTGATGAACTCCAAGTTTGGGAAATGTTCCTTCCGGGGAAACAATTTTATACTCTCCTATAATACTATAATGATAGGGTAATAAAAAGGTGAAGTTATGAAGATCAGCATGTCACATGGTGCAGGCGGAGAAATGATGCAAAATCTTATATCAGAGATAATCCTCTCCAACATCCAGAAAAAGAGTGTTAATGGTGGTGTTGGATTAGATGACTTGGATGATGCTGCTAGCATACCACTAGATGGGTATGAAATAGTTATAAGTACTGATGGTCACACCATCGACCCATTGTTCTTCCCAGGGGGAGATATTGGGAAACTCGCAATTTCAGGTACAATAAATGACATATCAGTCATGGGCGCGAAACCCCTCGCCATCGCAAATGCTATGATAATAAGTGAAGGCTTCAATTCAGAGGAATTAGAGCGCATCATAAAATCCATGGACCAAATATCCCAGGAAACCGGAACTTCAATAATAACAGGTGACACCAAGGTAATGGAACAAGGAAAACTTGACAAGATGGTAATCACAACAACAGGCATTGGAATAGCAGAGAAGGGCAAGATAATAAGGGATAACGGACTCGAGGTTGGGGACAAGATCATCCTAACAGGGAGCATAGGAGACCATGGGATAGCATTAATGGCCTACAGGGAAGGATTCGGCTTCGAAACAAGCCTCAAATCTGATGTAGCACCAATCTGGGAGATAGTGGAAGCCGCCTTGGAGATAGGGGGCGTGAAGGCCATGAAGGACCCCACCCGCGGAGGTCTTGCAAACGCCCTCAATGAACTGGCAGAAAAATCTAGTGTGGGCATGATAATAGAAGAGGATAAAATACCAATCAAAGAGGAAGTAAGGGCCGTCTCTGAGATGCTTGGCATAGACCCCTATGAGGTTGCAAATGAAGGCAAAATAGTGATGGGCGTGGAATCAGAACTTGCAGATGACATCCTTAAGGTTATAAGAAGAACAAAATATGGGGCTGAGGCAGAGATAATCGGTGAAGTCACAGAAGAGAAGCATGTAATACTTGAAACATCCCTTGGCGGTAAAAGGATAATTGAAGCGCCAATAGCAGATCCCGTGCCAAGGGTATGTTAAAAAAAGGGCTTGATTAAAATGGAAGAAATCACAAAAAGGAGGCTTTTCGCCTTTATCATAGACTTTTTAATGGTCAATTTGATAATCTGGGCCCTAACATTATTATCCTATCCTATAATAGTCTTCACTGGTTCTTTTTTCATTTACAATTATTGGCTGGTCTTAGTGGCCATTATAACGATTTTATATTTCAGTTACTTTGAATATCATGGTGGAACTATTGGCAAATTAAACCAGAAGTTAAAAGTAGTCTCGAAAAAGGGAGAGTTGGAATACAAGCAGGTTATAATAAGGAATCTTCCCAAGATTTGCTGGCTTCCACTGATATTCGATCTGATACTCTCATATAACAGAGAATTAAGATTATTTGATAGGCTAGCTGGTACAAAGGTTGTAATGGAAGACAGATGAAAAAGAGGAAAATTAGAAAGTTGATATGGGATCGCTTGCACAAACTTGGCATCTCAAAAAGACCCAGGGGGGATTATGGTAGAATACCCGATTTTAAGGGTTCAAGGGCTGCTGCACTACGTCTTTCAAGAACAAGAGAATGGAAAAAGTCCAGGATAGTATTTTCAAGTCCAGATTCTGCTCAACGTCCAGTAAGAGAACTGGCCTTAATTCATGGAAAAGACCTTATAATGCCCACACCACGACTCAAAAAAGGATACCTCCTTATAAGATCAGACAATACAAGAGGATATGAAAGGTTAGCCTCCACTATAAGAGGAGCATACAAGTTCGGATCACCCCTAAAGGATTTCCCCAAGGTAGATATTGTAGTTGAAGGGTCTGTGGCCGTTGACATGGATGGTAATAGGCTTGGTAAAGGTGGGGGTTATGGTGATCGTGAAATAAAAGAACTTAAAGTTCATGGTGCAATATCCCATTATACGCCGATTGTAACTACAGTAGATGAAGCGCAGATCATTGAAAGAGTGCCGGTAGAAGCACATGACGAGAAAATAAACATGATAGTAACCCCACACCGTGTTATAAGAATATAACATTTATTTTATTGAGAAGATTGACTTGAAGGGTTTCCAGTAAATGTGTATATGTAAAAATGTTGCCACTACCATAAGAATCGCCATTTCAGCATGCCAATATGTCACTGTTGGGTTTAAAGCCGTTTTGATACCTAATTTTATGAAGAAGATCAATAGGAAACCTGTGAAACCCGTCCCGGCATAACCAAATGTTAAAAGCAAATTCCATAATCTCCTATGCTTCGACCTTTTAATATACCCCTTTTTAAAGAGATAATAAGTGAAAAGGTATAACCCAAAGATGATTAAACTCAATGGTATAATATGATAATCGTGATCAAAACCGCCCTTATCTTCGATAGTATGGACATTCTCATCTCGTACATTATCTGTTTGTGCTACACTATCATTCGCTGCAACCGAATCTAATGTCTGTGAAAAGTCACAGAAACCATCACCATTTAAGTCTGTGTATCGTGGGCACTGGCCAGGATATGGATCATTCACAAGCCCATATGGACAAGAAGTAGCACAGGACCCTTCTGCTGATAACAGGCTAGCCATGGCTGGAAGTACCAATATGAGTTTCTTGGCGATTTTTTCCCAATCCAATCAACGCACCCCCAAAATCCTGCGCACACTACCTTTATAATAGTGAAAATGGAATATTGTCACTATCACGAGGCCTATACCGGCCTCAACATGCCAATAGAGCAACTGGTGATTAAATGGGGTTTTAACACCATTTTCAAGCATTAATAGTAGGATGAAGCCTCCGATCCCCGAAACTACAAATGCTATGAATATTATAAGGTTCCAAAGATTCACATGCCATCTCTTCTTAACTAAACCCATCCTGTAAAGACCATAAGTAATTATATAAAATACTATAAATGGCGATGATACAAGTAAAATCTCATATTCCATTTAAACACCCAAATTTATGGAGATTGTCACATAATATAAAACTTGAATTTTAAGGGTTGTTACCCAACCTATGAAATACTCCTTAATATACTTTACTAAAATCATATTTATATCAGATTCACATTATTAGACCCCTGTTATTGACACTATGTGACACAAGATCATGAAATGTCCTAAACTGCGGTTTCAGAAACTGATAAAGTTGTCATGGACCCTTGGAATATCCTAGAATCCTAAAGTTGTGTGGAGAGACCCCCTTGTTTTCCGTTGGAGGCCATTTGATGAGAAATTGAAAATTGGGGTTGTTACAAAAAAGAATCTTAAACGTTTGAATGTGGCAACTAAAACGGAAACTTTTATATAAGACATATGATGAATGAAATAATGGGGGCCGGTGGTCTAGGGGTAGGATACCTCCCTGACACGGAGGTGGTCGCGAGTTCGAATCTCGTCCGGCCCACCATTGCCGTGGTAGTTCAGTTGGGAGAACGCCAGACTGAAGATCTGGATGTCGCCGGTTCAAGTCCGGCCCACGGCATCAAAGAATTATACTATTGGGGTTGCTGTAAGATAAGTGTTGGTCGCCCCATTAATCTTAACTTTTAGGAAAGATCCTGGATCTGCATTTTCTGTTATAACAGGTATATAAGAATTGGTTCTTCCTATGAAACCTCCCTTCTTGCCTTTTTCGACTATTAGTATTTTCTGGGATGTTCCAACTAGTTTCATGTTATCTTTTATTGTTATCTCTGATTTTATCTCTTCTATTATTTTTGAGCGCCTTTTAACAACTTTGAAGTCTAGTTCTTTGAGTGAGGATGATAGTGCTCTTGGTCTATGTTTATACTTTGATAGGTGGATGAAGTTTGGTTTTATTTCCTTTAGAAGTTTGCAAGTGTCTTGGAATGCTTCTTCATCCTCTGTTGGATATCCTACTATTATATCGGTTGCAATGGACATTTCAGGTATTTCTTCTCTGAAACTTTCCACTATATACTTGAAATCTTCTACTTTGTATCCTCTCCCCATATCCTCTAGTACTCTGTTGTTTCCGCTTTGAACTGGTAAATGTAGAAACTTGTAGACTTTCTCGGATTTGAATGCGTCTATGAGATCCTCTAATATGTCGAGTACGTTTCTGGGGTGCATCATACCTACTCTTATCCTGAAATCATCGTCTATTGAACTTATCTCATTGAGGAGTTCTGGTAAACTTTCACCGATATCCCTACCATAGGCTGCCGTATCCTGGGCTGTTAATTGTAGTTCTTTACAGCCTTCTATTATCGCTTTTTCCGCTTCCCTTTTAACCGCGCTTATGGGGTAGCTTTGGAGTTTCCCCCTGGCGAAACGGGTGCAACAATAAGTGCATTCTCCAAGACATCCCTCACATAACTGTATTATGTGTATGTGGGGATTGAATCTTATCCTAGGCATTTCAACTTTCTTTATAGGATATGATCCGGTCTCTTTTATTCTTTCACCCTTTATCGCTCCTTTGACCACTTTATATATTTTGTGGATTTTATGCGGCCCTATCCAACTTGCTCTTGGTGCTATCTTTTCGAGTTTTTCAGGGTCTATCTCTACCATGCACCCGGCTACTATTAATGGCTTGGAAGGATAAAGTTCTTGGACTCTTTTTATCCTGTTTATGACCTTATGTTCGGTTGGATGTTTAACATAGCATGTGTTTATTATGATGAGATCAGCATCTTTAATAGTTTCCACTAACCTTATGCCTTCTTTTGAGAGTATTCCTGCCATTATCTCTGAGTCGCCTTTGTTAAAAGTGCATCCGAATGTTTCAATGTATGCTCTCATAATGATCTCCAATAGAAATAGTTACATTATTTAATATCTTTTTTCTTTATAAAAAAATTTTTAGAATCGCCATCCATATTTACCTATTAAGGGTACGAATGCCACTCCGCCAAGGTTTTTGGTCTTGAAATTGTCCTCTGATAATTTTTCCACTAGTAGAAGATCTTGGTAGAATCTGTCACGTCCAACTGGTATTAGGAGTTTGCCCCCAACCTTTAATTGCCTTTTGAGGGGCTCTGGCACATCTGGGGCTGCTGCGGTTACATAGATCCTATCATATGGCGCTGCCTCTTCCCAGCCTTCCGTACCATCAGCATGGATAACTTTAACTTGCTTGTAATCTTTCAATTTCTCTTTAGCCCTTTTATACAATGATTCTATACGTTCTATGGTGTAGAGTTTTCCTTCTTCCCCAATTATCTCTGCCACGACCGCTGCATGATACCCGCATCCTGTACCAACCTCCAATACTTTCATCCCCCTTTCAAGGTCTAGGACTTCACACATCATCGCAACCATGTGGGGGGCTGATATCG
Source organism: Methanothermobacter tenebrarum (assembly GCF_003264935.1). NCBI lineage: Archaea > Methanobacteriati > Methanobacteriota > Methanobacteria > Methanobacteriales > Methanobacteriaceae > Methanothermobacter > Methanothermobacter tenebrarum. The sequence goes on along the minus strand of NZ_QLOE01000003.1, from coordinate 167,548 downwards.
TCTGTCCTTCCCCTATTGGTAGTGGCTGGTCAAGGTAAGCGCTCATCCTATGCTCTGGGGGTACGAAATTTTCCCTTGGAACCTTTTCCATGGCCTTTTTCACTTTCTCGGTTTTTATATAATTTCTGGCCACGAGGTCTTCAACCATTTTTTTGCGTTCTTCTAACATTAAGATCCCGATATGATATTTTCAGAAAGGTCAAGCTTGTATTTTCCCCTGGTGGGTGACCCGTAGACTCTCTTGATCTTATGGGCTGGCGCAGCACCCCTTTTGATGTGTCTATCAATTGTTTTTATAGATTTCACTTTGAAGATGTGATTTTTGAGTTTGAATATGTCACCAACCCTAAATGTGAAGTTCCTGTCTATTTCGAGTTTCTTTGAAAATACTTTCCCATGTAAGTCTATGGAGACTCCTAGTCTTGCCGGGGCATCTAATGGTATGGCCCATATTGTGGCCAAGTCTAATGCCTTGCACTTGTCAACTCTTTTACCATTTTTTAGTTCCAAGGATGTTATCTCCACGAGTCTTCCGTTTATGCTTAGCGTGTCCCCTACTGCGATTTCTTCATCAGAGTATAATTTGACCTTGTCTTTCCATGATTTTTCATATTGGCTTATGATCACTGGGTACTCGAGTGGCTTGGAAATGACTAGGTTTTCTTTGAATATTGTCCCACAATCTTCACATTCTAGAACTAGTCTTTTAATCTTCTTATATTTTGAATCGGATTCTGTTCTACTTTTTAATACTTTGAGGGATTCCGAGCCACATATGGGACATTTCATCTCAGATTACCTCATTGATTATAGCCTACCCTTTTTTAGGTAATGTTCCACGAGCCCGCCATCTTCTAGTATTTCTAGGATAAAATCATTGAATGGTTTTATCTTGAATGTTTCCATGGTGGTCTTATTTTCTATAATCCCCTTTTCTAGGTCTATTTTGAGGATGTCACCTTCATCGGCTTTTATATCAGCTACTATAACTGGCAAGCCTATGTTAATAGAGTTTCGGTAGAATATTCTTGCGAATGATTTTGCTATTATCGCTGATATACCTGCATGTTTAAGGGCGCGTGGTGCTTGTTCTCTTGATGAGCCACATCCAAAATTATTACCTGCTAGGATTATGTCCCCTTTTTTTACTTTAGTTGGGAAATCTGGTCTTATACCCTCCATGATGTGGCTTGCAAGCTCATCTAGATTGAATGTTCTAAGGTATCTTCCAGGGATTATAACATCGGTGTCTATATTATCTGGGAACTTCCAAGCTCTTCCTTGTATTATCTTATTCATATTTAGCCCCACTATTTCGAGCATTCGTTATGAGGGCCAAGCCCCCCACGTCACCCATGGCCTCTTTAGCCGCTTTTAGAACATCTTTTGGATTTGTGTCAGTGATTCCATAGACCGCTGGTCCGAATGAGCTCATCCCAGCCCCTACAGCGCCAGTTGATAACATGTTATCTATTATCTTGTCTATGATTGGATGTTGGAGTTTTCTTTCAACTCTCTTGAATCCTATCCTCTGGATTTCGTTTATGGCTTCCCCGAATGATTCGATGTCCTCTTCTAGGACTGATGGCATCATCTTCATCAAGATTATATGGGATAATCTTTCAACTTCTTCTAGGGGTATTGGGCAATATTCCTGGAATATGTTGACTTCCTTCCTTCCAGATACTTGCCTGTCAATCCTTGGAACGGCCACTATAATATTCCAATCCTCTGGGAAATCGTATCTGGCTATTACAGGTGGCGGTGATGCCCTGGATGCTGATGATGGTAGAAAATCAGTCTTTTCTTTTTTACTATGTCCCCCGTCGACTATGAAACCACCATATTCAAATGAGGCCACTCCTATCCCAGACGTCCCCCCTCTGCCAACTATCCTCGCAAGCTCCCATGAATCCATTTCAGTCCCATGAAAACCAGTTATAAGCTTTGCAATGGCGAGGGAAACCTGAGTCCCGGATCCAAGGCCTGAATGGGCCGGGAAAGTCTTTTCTATGATGAAATCGAATCTTTCAATGCTTTTAAGGTAACTTAGTGTCCTTTTAGCTGCTTCTTCTATCTTGGCTGAATATTCTCTTATTAGATTCTCTTCAAGGTTCTTCTCTTCAAATTCTGTTTTAAATTCCCCGTTGGGTTTGGCTTTTATAATAAGGTTGGGATTCTTGAGTGTGATGCCAACCCCACCATCAAGACGGCCCCTTTCACCGTTAAGATCTATTAGGGTTAAATGCAACCTCGAGGATGTTATAATCCTACCATTCATCACGTCTCACTTTAATCGGATTTTTCCTTATATGGCCTGGCAAATTTTCTTTCAACAGCTTCCCTGTAAATGGAATTCATGGTACAGAATGGTATTATACGCCCATCAGGTATTGCATAATGGATTACGCACCTTTTAACCCTGTCGATATCAAAGTTCCAAGGGTCCATGAAATGCATACAAGATATTAGTAGCGTCTTTTTATGGAATTCTCCAAGAGCTTTATAGGATCTCTCTTTGAATATTGAAATTAGTATACTTTTTATATCCACTGACTTGGGGGCCTTTGAAGAGTCGAGGAGCTTGGGAAGCTCTATTGCAGATCTTGCGATTGCTTTTGCCTTCCCGGTTATACCACCCTCTTCAATATCTTGGGCGTCCTTCTCAAGTATCTTGAAGAATCTATCCACGTCAATGAAACGTGTTATAGGTATTATGTGAGCGTTCTCTACAAAAATATATGTTGCGGTTCCACAATGTGGATGGCAGGTGAATGTGACTTGTGGTTCGCCTTCTAATGCGGCCACGAAATCTGATATAGGACAGACAGAAGATGCTGGATAGAAATCTCCCATTTTTATCTGGCCATTTGTTTGTTCCTCAACTAGCCTTTGGAAATCTGGTATCGTTATTCTCTGTTCTTCAACTTTATCTGCTGGTGTCCTACCGGTGAATGATACTGGTTGGAAATTAACACCTCTTATTATGTCAATGTTTTTTATCGCGAATTTTATGATATCCCCTACCTGATGATCATTTATGCCCTTTACGAGTGTTGGTACAAGTACTATGCCCAAGTCGGCCTTTCTACAATTTTCTATAGCCTTTAATTTAAGGGGTAAAAGGTTTCTACCCCTAGATTTGAAATATGGTTCCTCTGTAACACCATCAAATTGTAGGTAGACTGTGTTTAATCCGGCTTCTCTCAGTTCCTTTGCAAGTTCTGGTTTCGTGGCTAATTTAACACCATTTGTAGCTATTTGAATGTGTGTGAAGCCTTCGTCCTTGGCGAGTTTGACAAGATCCACTATATCCTTTCTAACTGTGGGTTCGCCCCCAGCATATTGGATTGCCGGGGTTGGAACTGGCCTATTATCTCTGAGATTGCGCAACATTTGCCTTATTTCCTCATAGGATGGTTCATAGAGATATTTTGAAACAGCAGCATTTGCAAAACAGATGGGACAATTTAAATTGCAACGATTGGTAACATCAATAAGACCGAGGATGGTGTGACTTTCATGCTGTGGACAAATCCCACAATCAAGGGGGCATCCTTTATCCGTTTCTGTGTGAGGATTTAAGATACCTTCACCCTTGTAATCGTAATTAGAGAATCTCTCATAGGCTCTTTTATCGCTCCAGTAAACATTTTCGAAAATACCATGATCTGGGCATTCTTTTTTTATGATAACCTTTTCGCTTCCTTCTAGCACCTCTGCCTTGATCTTCTTAAGACATACTGGACAGAGGCTGTTGGTTTTTTTGATAACCACAATCCCACCTAGATATGATTTTTTTTTCTGAAACTAATTTTATTCCAGTAAAATTTTAATAGGGGCATTAAAGTTTATATACATCAATCCCTTGATTTATTGAAATCAACTTCTAATAGTGGATGTTGGTGACCTACAATGGAAATTGATGCTATCAATATCTTAAGTATCGTCTATGTAATATACTTTATGCTACCAGCTTATATAGCAAATGTAAGTGCCCTTGTTTTTGGAGGGGGCCCGCCCCTTGATTTCGGATATCATTTCATTGATAAAAGGCGGTTGATAGGTGATGGGGTTACATGGCGGGGGAGTATAATAGGAACGCTCCTAGGAACACTAACCGGGATGATACAAGGCACCCTAGTGGATAACATGCTATATGGTATCCTATTAGGTTTTCTATTGGCTCTCGGAGCGGTTATTGGTGATGCATGTGGGAGTTTCGTGAAGAGGCGCTTTAATATAGAAAGGGGACGGCCTGCCCCAATCTTGGATCAATTAGATTTTGCTGTTGGCGCCATGCTCTTCGCATCCATTATTGTCAATTTTAGCTGGGAAATGATAATCATGATACTGATAATAACTGTAATATTACACCTTTCGGCTAATATTATAGCCTATCTGATCGGTGTGAAAGATGTATGGTATTAATATTCTCTTGTGAGGTGGTCCCCCATCATGACGGCGGATCCTATTGCAGGTGCAACTATACATGCGCGGGGATGTAAAAATTCATCCATACTCCTACATTCCATTTCTAGAATTTCGGCTGCTTTTCTTCCGAGGATGTTCATACCAAGTCCTGTTGTAACTATACTATTTAATTTTTCCCTATCTGAAACCTCTTTAATGGCCTCGGCTATCTTCAATATTTGTTGATGGTAGATGTATGCTGCTATCTCTCTTATGTCCTGCTGGTTTAGAAGTTTAAGGTCGGCGCAGAGTAATCTTGCTATCCGTCTCATGGAATCTCTTATGGTCTTATCGGCTCCATCTGGTGTGTCACAAGTGTACTCTTTGTAGTCTATGTTGCCAAGTACTAGATGTATGTCGGCGGTTATGGCGAATAATTCGGATGAGACCCTATACCATCTGCCATGTAATGGGACTTTATCTACGATTGTCGCAACGTTATTTCTTAGCACGCCAGTGTATACGAGTTCTCCTGTTGATAATCTTTCTAGATCTGATCTTCCTTTTGCACATTCCCTGCCATCTTTTATTGGGATTATATCTGTGGTTGTGCTTCCGACATCTACCATTATACAATTTTTGTTTATGGCTGCGGCTAGCTGGGATGTTGCAATCCAATTAGCAGCCGCCACTTCTAATGGGTTTTTTAGGGCGGTAGCTGCATCTAACATTCCTGATAGGCTAACATATGCTACCGGAACGTTGAAAACCTCCTCAACCTTCCCTATTATATCCTTCACTCCTTCTTCTTTGTCCTTGTACGCGTCTGCAAGTTCTGCTGTCATTGTAACCCCAACACCATCTATTGCCTCTATTTCTTTGCCTAGGAGTTCCTTTAACGTCTTTTGGAGTTCGTTTTTCTTAAGCCACATGGGGAGGTATCTGGACTCGACTTTCATGTCCTTTAACTCACCATTTTCTACTTCTATTATGGCTATGTCTGTGTTCGCGCCACCTATATCAATTCCCACAACTTTCATACGAATCAACCTATGATATCTATTATCATAGAATCTTTCCCCTTTTTAAATTCAGCAACTCCATTTATATTCCATTCTTTGGGCATTTTACCATCTACAGCTCCTATAATGGCCTTTCCAAGGTTTATATCAATGAGTTTTCGGAGGGCGATGTATGGTGTGGTTATTCTAGAATTTAATTCAACTACATAAATTTTATCTGACAGTATTAGATCAACACCAACATACCCTCTGAGCCCTTCTATAGACTCAACAGCCCTTTTAGCTACTGATAATGCATCAGCGGCCATTTCATGTTCAAATGGGGTGATACCTCCATTATATTCTAATGTACTATCATTGTATTCAATATTTTGTTTATTTAATGATAATGGGAGTGATGTTTCTCCATTGGATAATATGCTAACACTTACAGGTTCGCCCTCTACAAAGTTTTGTACTATCATCCTAGGATCTGATGATACTATTACCTTTTCAAGCTCTTCACTTGACTCTATAATTTTTATACCCTGGCATGCGACCCCATCGATAGGTTTGACCACCATTTTCCCTGTAAAATTGACATCATCTAATTCGTATGTTTCTATGAGGGGTACTCTGCCTTTAAGTGCATTATAGGTTTCACGTTTATCTGAGCATATGAGAACGGCTTCAGATGCTGAACCCATAATCTGAACACCCTCTGATTCCAATAAACGAGTTAACTTATATAATTCCATATTTTCTTCCGGTGCTATGAAAAGAGCCGCATCAAATTCACTCGCATTTTCTTCAACCCATGAATAAAGATCTTCTCGTAATATGATAGGATTGGGATAATCAAGCAAATCAGTAAAATTTTCAAATATGAGATAGGATGGTTTAAACTCCCATAGGTCTTGGAGTAAGGCTTCGAGCATGGATTTGCCCTCTATTAAAATACTAGGGTCTTGGATGCCCGTGGCAGTTGCATACTCAAATACTAGGAGGTTCAAGGACGACCCACTCCCTTGAATATTATACCCTTCTCCTTGAATTTTTCAGGTTGTAATATGGGCCTTGCGCAGATGAAAACTCTCCCATGGATCATATTAGGTTCTATCTCACGATATTCATCATGGTCTGTCATTAAAACTATACAGTCGCATTTTAAGGCCTCTTTTAATGTGACAGGTTCCGCTCCCATGGCTTTTATAATTTCATTTTTTACATAGGGGTCATGTACTACCACCTGGGCTCCTTCTTGTATTAGTGCGTCTATTAGCGGCTTTGAGGGTGTTTCTCTCGTATCAGCTACATTACCCTTGTAGGCTACTCCTAGAATCCCTATATTAGAATCCTGGATACTTGCCCCTGTATCATTAAGGGCGTCTTTTATAAGTTGGAGTACATGGTAGGGCATTTCTTCGTTTATCTGGCGTGCTGTTCTAATCAGTCTTGCATGGACTCCTCTGGCTTCTGCCATTTCAACTATAAAATAGGGGTCTATGGAAAGACAGTGTCCTCCAACTCCTGGACCTGGTATGTGTAGGTTTACCCTTGGATGGTAATTCGCAGCCTCTATAGCGTCTATGGCATCTATGCCGAGTGATTCGCATATAATGGCCAATTCATTCGCTAATGCGATATTAGTATCTCGGTAGGTGTTTTCCATCAATTTAACCATCTCTGCGGTTACTATATCCTTAACTTTCACTATTTCGCCTTTTGTTATCTTATCATAGAGTGTGATGGCCCTTTCTGTGCTCTTCTCGTCAATGCCGCCTATAACCCTAGCATTGTGAGTCATCTCATATAATGTATTATTTGGCAGGGCCCTTTCAGGCGTGTATACAAGTCCAAAATCTTTTGAAACCTTTAAACCGCTCTCCTCGAGTATTGGTAAAATGATCCTTTCGCATGTGGTGGGTGGAACAGTACTCTCCACTATTACAAGATCGCCCTTTTTAAGGCCTTTTGATATTGTCTTTGATGCTGAGATGACCGCTGAAAGGTCTGATGACCTATCAGCACTTAATGGTGTTGGAACCACCATTATCATTATATTGGCTTTTCTAGCAGCATATTCACCATCGCCTGTTGCCTTTAGTTTTCCTTTTTTAACAACTTCAAGGAGAAGTTCATCTAATCCAGGTTCTATTATGGGTGAAATGCCCTGATTGATTAAATTAACAATATCAGGGTTTATATCAACACCAATAACTTCAAAACCTGCCTTGGCGAAAAGTGCGGCGGTTGGAAGTCCTATATGGCCCAGTCCAAAAACAGCTATTAAATCCATGTTGTAGTCTCCTCACAAAATTTTATATATGTCGCATATTATCTGTTTTCCTTTAAGGTTCATTGTCTGGTGGGGAAATCTTGGTTTATTCTCATCATAGACTATTCTAACCTTGCAGTTGTCCCTTTTCTCCAAGGATTCTACAGTTATGTCTTCTTCTATGAAATGCAGTTCTCTTTGGATATCTGAGAGTATGTTTTCTGGTGGTCTTATGTTTAATTTTCCTTTATTATGGAAATCAACTGTTGCATTGATTATTCTCTTGGAGGCTTTACCATCACCATAAGGGTTGGGAGCGTTTATCATTTTCATCCTAAAGTTTGGATTTTCTTGGATTAATCGGAGAGTGTTAACTATCCTTTTTCTGTCCGCGCCTACAAGTATGTTCCCACCAACTTCAACCGTCTCTGGACGTTCTGTATTGTACCTTAGGGTTAAACATGGTATGTTGAGTGTTATGGCTTCTTCTTGTAAACCTCCAGAATCTGTGAGAACCACATATGACTTTGATAATAAAAGAAGAAAATCAAGGTAACCTAGAGGCTTTACTAATTTTATATGTTCGGCTTCGGCTAGAAGCTTGTAGAGGTGGAATTTTTCGAGATTTTTACGTGTACGTGGATGTACTGGGAATATTATCGTGAAATTGTCTAATTCTAATAGTGCCCTGGTTATGGATTTAAGTCTAGACTTGTTATCAACGTTTTCGGCTCTGTGCATTGTGAGGGTGATGATTTTATCAGATGGAAACCTTATAGTGGATTTTCGCTTGGCGATTTCAAGGTTTCTGAGACAAGCATCGACTATGGTGTTTCCTGTTATGATAATATTTTCAGGATCGGCGCCTTCAAATAATAAGTTTAAAGCTGCTTTTTCCGTTGGAGTGTAATAGAGGTGTGTGCAAGTGTCTGCGACTATTCTGTTTATTTCCTCTGGCATTGTCTTGTCAAATGACCTTAGACCCGCTTCTACGTGGCCTACGGGTATATGCATTTTCGAGGCTACTAGGGCGCCTGCTAGTACAGCATTTGTGTCCCCTTGTACCATGACGATGTCTGGTTTTTCCTCCTTTAGGATATCTTCAAGACCCTCCATCACGGCTGCTGTCATTTTAGCGTGGCTTTTAGAGCCCACTCCTATGTTATGGTCTGGTTTGGGGAGTTCAAGGTCTTGAAAGAATTGTTGTGACATTTCATGGTCATAGTGTTGGCCAGTATGTATTAGGGAGAATTCTATGTCTCTTTTTTTGATTTCATCTATTACTGGTGCCATTTTAATTATTTCTGGGCGGGTGCCGATGACTATAGCGATCTTCATTGCAATCCACTCTATCTAATGTTTTCTCCGTCTCTTAGCCCGGTATTCATCTATTATCTTCCAAAGTTTCTGTTTTTCTTTCTTTCTTCTCTTTTCCGTTATCTTTTTCTTCCATGCCCTTATTTCATTTTCAAGGTCTTTAGCTTTGACTAGTGCAAAATTCTCACGCATTTCAAGTGATATGTTCTCCTCTGAAACTACTGGGATTTCTTTATCCTCAAATATCCCAAGGGCTTGGTGCGACATGTTCTCCCTTGTTATTATGGCCTTTGGGGCTAATTTGGTGAGTATTTTGGCAGTTTGGGACCCTCCACCCTTGGCGTTGCATAAGAGGATCACGTCATCCTTTTTTATCTTCCATTGATGGCAGGCTTCTTTTATACCTTCCCTGGTGAATGATTTCACAATCTTTACAGGGAGTTTTTCACCTTTATCTTCGAACTCCTTCATTTCCAATAATGAATTTATGTTTCTCTCTAGATTCTCCCTTAAATTTTTTTCTTTGTTATATTTTTCTTGTAATTTTTTTATCAGCTTTATTTTCGATGATAATTCTTTGTTTAAAAGTATGTCTTTTGAATATTCGTAATGTAATCTTTCAATTTTCTTTTTTAAGTTGAGATTTTCTCTTTTTTGTCTTCGCAGCTTATTCCTTAATATCCGGTTTTGTCTTTTAATCCTGTTTATTAAAAGCTTTTGGTGTTCTATCTTCTTTTCTTGTACTTTAACCCGTTTTTTTAATTCTAATAACTCTTTCAGGGCCTCTTTTGGCCTTTCTTTGGTATCTTGTTTTTCTGTTATTTTCTCGGCACCTTTTGGTTTTCTGATTTTCTTTATGGCGTTAGTTATTGGTGTGCCCTTGATCACTAGTCCTTTTATTTCATCAACTTCCCTTTCGTTAATATCTGAACTTGTAAGACGAGATTCTACTTGTCTTAGTTTGTTCTCATAGTGTCTATATGTCTTGATCGCGGCTGCGAGAGCGTCCCTTTCATGGGCATCTAATGAAATGTCCAACTTTTTCTCCATTAAGAATGCGTTAACAAGTTCATTCTTTGAAGCCACGGAAAATATCCTCTCTGGAGTATACAATCTAGAATTTAATGCTGTTGCAATCTTTTTAACCATCTTGGGTGGTGGGTGGACGTCAGAGCCGATTACAATGGCCTTGCCCTTATCCATAATTTCCATGATAACCTCTGCATGTGAGGCCTCTTTTATACTATTAATATATACAAGGTCTCCTCTAAGGTTTAAAATTGCAATACCCACCGTTAAACCAGGGTCTAGGCCCACTATAATGGGAGATTTAACACCATTAGTTTTTAATTTATCATCCTCCAATTACTCTTTTTAAGTGGCCGGCAAGTACCAGTAGGGTTGTTCACATTAGATGTTTTTGTTTATAATATTATTTGAAGGTTATAAGGGTATCTCTCATCACTTTTCTGACAATAGATGCTCTCTTATATTCTAGGAATTCTTCTTCTAACATTGATTTAAATGAGGATATTGCATAATCATCTTCCTTGAATTTGATCTTAACCCCATATTCGAGTCCTATTAAGATAAGGTTTTCTGGCGGCATTGGTTCTATATAGATTCTCTCCTTTGGATTGAGTAACTCATCAACCTTTTCTGCTTCGATTTCCCCTTTTCCAACATCAGCGATGACTTTCACCATTTTCCTAACCATCTGCCATAGGAAACTTTCACCAACCACGTCGATAATATAATAATCATCATCTTCCCGGATTTTAACAGATTCTATCTTCCTTATAGGGTTTCTTTCGATTCTCTTGGAAAAATTCGTGAAATCATGCGTTCCTTCGAACTTAGAAGCTGCTAAATTCATAAATTCCAAGTCAAGGTCATCATCAAATAATATATAGCGATAATATCTCTTAAGGGGATATCTTACCTTGAATCCATAATATACGGAGGCACTAGCCAGTACTTTAATGTCACGTGGCAGAATATCATTAATTTGATTCACATGGACATCATATGGTGTGAAAAATGTAACAACATTACCAAGTGAATGCACACCTTTATCTGTTCTGCCAGCAGCTTGGAATCTAGCATCTTTTGGATCCTCAATAAGACCAGCTTCTTGTAATGCGCTTATAAGCTCTCCCTCGACTGTGGGGAGGTCTGGCTGCCTTTGGAATCCATAAAAACGCGTGCCTATGTATGCTATTTTCAATGCTATTTTCCTCATACTCGTATCAACCCCCCATCACTATTTTATAAATTTGGTATACACATTATAATTGGGATGCTGATGTTCAAAGTTTTGGAGGCTATTTAATGAAACGTCTGTGGGGTTATGTGAGCGTAATCTTAGCCACTATCTTCTTCGGCTTATCAGCACCCCTCAATAAGATTATGGTCACTGAAATGAACCCTATTCTAATTGGAGCTTTAACTTATCTTATAGCAGGAATTTTCCTATTCTCGATAAGGCAATCACCTTTAAAGAATCTTATATTAAATGTGCTTAATCGTGAAGAGGATGGTGAAGTGTTCATAAAACCCTCCGACTATCTCATCCTAGCTGTGACAGCCGTTTCAAGTTCTGCTATAGCCCCATTGCTCTTCCTTAGAGGTCTTAGAGAAACCAGCGCCGTGAATTCAGCGCTCCTTTTAAATGTTGAAGTTTTCTTCATAATATTGATGGGTTTAATTATATTCAAGGAATCTTTAAATTTTAAGGATCTTTTAGGTATTCTCTTATTAATCTTGGGGGCGGCTTCAATAGCAACTAATGGAGAATTCTATCATATAATCTTAACCCAGAATATTAAAGGTAATCTCCTTGTTATCGGAGCGGCATTCTTTTGGAGTCTCGACACAGTATTAAGTAAATTCCTCAGCAAAAAGAGGGATCTTATATGGTTATCAACTATAAAAAGTTTTATTGGCGGCCTGATATTAATGTTAATCCTATTAGCCCTTAATATGAGCCTAAGTTTCCCATTTGAAATGTTACCATTTCTATTTTCTGTTTCGATATTTAGTATAGGTTGTGCTTTTATATTAATCTATTTCGCCCTTCGAGAAATAGGATCAACAAGAGTAGGATCATTATTCCCACTATCCTCCTTATTTGGGGCGTTCTTCGCATTTTTAATCCTCAGGGAACCGTTCAGTGGTCTTCAAATCATCTCCGCTTTTATCATGATCCTTGGAATTTTTATATTATACCACAAGTGAACTATCTCATCCTTAAAGAGTGTGACTCCCACAGAAGACTTACCACCTCACATCCTTGCATAAAAGGGGACTTATAAGGGCAAAAATTCTCCATTGTTATAATGGATACTACAATATAAACCTATTCTCATCCACAGCAAGACCATTAACCCGACCTTTGTACCAGATTACTATAAAGTTATACCCCCAGTCCAATCCTTTCACTGTTGTACTTTTCTTTCTCGCAGAGGGGAACCTAGCAGCAAGGGTAAGTTAAAGTCTAAAAAAATATCTTTTAAATGTCAATGTATTTTTTTGTGGAAAGGGCAGAACTTCATTAGTTCATAGTCTTGACTTACCAACCCCAGGAAAAAATTAATAAACTATAAAAGCCAAGGTTTTCTGGAACATCCAATACCTGGAAGAGTTGAATATCAGAAAATGATAGATAAGGGTAGGGTGAAAGATAATGAACCTCAAAAAGACACTAATATTGACACTGATATTATTAGGTGGAATTTTATTTATATCAGCTTTCGTGCACATTCCTTCCGCCATTCAAAGCGGAAAAACAGTTTATCCTCTACTTTCCTTTAAAAAGTCTGATAGGGTGATGATAATAGCACCCCACCCAGATGATGAAGCCCTTGCAGCCGCTGGGATTATAAGATATTGTGTCAATCACAACATACCAGTTAAAGTGGTTATTGTAACCAACGGAGGCTCTGATCTAGCATGGCAAAGGCACGCTGAAAGTTTAGAGGCGATGAAAAAATTAGGTTTGAATGATAATATCACATTTCTTGACTATCCCCAAGTAGGACTTACCCATCTTCTGACTCAAAACTGGAATAAACCATACATGGACCCTAAAGGTATCTCCCATTCCATGAATAAATTCTCGCACAATCCCGGCGCCCCATATACAGGTGAATCTTTAGCCATGGAACTAGAAGATGTTATATACGATTTCAAGCCTACAGTAATAATATATCCCGATTCAAATGATTTGCACCAGGATCATTGGGCAACAAGTGCATTTGTAGAATATGCCATCACAAAACTCAATTACAACTGCACAACCCTAGGTTATATGATCCATACCCCATCAAACCCATGGCCATCACCACGTTCCTATTCTCCAAGCTCCTACCTGACTCCACCATCTTATCTTTCAGCGCAAGAAAATTGGGTTGAATTTCCATTAACAGAAAAAGATGAAGAGTTTAAAGCTTCAGCAATAAAATCTTATAAGTCCCAATTAAAAAAAGGCTCATACTTCCTCCTCTCCTTTGTAAGGAAAAATGAACTATTCTCAATCCAGCACCCCATAACCATATCTAAAAATTCAAGCACAGGTTACCCTAATCTCATATTTAAGGACCCGGAAAATGATGTGAAAAAGCTTACCACTTCCATAGAAACCGGCATAAAAACGTCTGAAAGTTCTGTAGATCTTACAAATATAAGCTTTGAAACCAATAACAATGGCACTTGGATTTCTTTACAAACAAAAGACAAAATATCAGCTAATAACATATATAAATTTCACCTTTTAATCATATATGGAAATAACACAACAGCAGTAATGGACATACAAATCAAAAACGGAAAATACCATATCAACCAATATGGGACTACATTATCAAATCTTACCTTTATCAACACAAGAAATGCTATAATAATAAAAATCCCCATAATATTTAAAAAAGGTGACAATGTTATCCTAAGCGCAGAGGCAATAGACTCAAAAGGAAAGAGTACAGATAGGAGTCCCTGGCAAATAATAAAAATAACATAACACACAATATTCTAGTGATAAAATGTTAATAATACCAGCAGTTGATATAAAAGATGGTAAATGCGTCCAATTAGTACAGGGCATGCCAGGCACTGAACAAGTCATAATAGATGACCCCATAGGGGCGGCCATGAAATGGGAGGAGATGGGGGCAAGCACACTACACCTAATCGACCTTGACGGCGCCCTTGGAACAGGCACCAACTTCCATATCATAAAAGAGATTATTAGATCCCTTTCCATCCCCGTACAATTAGGTGGTGGTATAAGGACGCGAGAATACGCCCAGAAACTTCTTGACATTGGAGTTGAAAGGATAATCATAGGTACTATGGCAATCAAAAACCCTGAGATCGTGCAAAAACTTTCAAGAGAATATGGATCAGATCACATAATGGTAGCAGTCGATAGCAAAGATTCCAAGGTCCTCATAAAAGGTTGGACCAAGAAAACAACAATGGAAGCACCCTCACTAGCTAGATTATTCGAAAAAAAAGGTGCAGGGAGCATACTATTCACGAATGTGAATGTGGAAGGACTACTAAAGGGTGTGGACATCAAACCCCTCAAAGATCTTATCATGGCAGTTAAAATACCAATAGTATACTCTGGTGGTGTAACATCCATCAAAGACATTAAAATATTGAAAAAAACAGGTGTAAGAGGTGTTGTGATCGGATCAGCCCTATACAAGGGTAAAATAGACTTCAAAGAAGCCCTAAAATATGAGGACCCCTAGTAGGTGAAAAGTATCATGAAGACTGTGATGGCCACTGGCACCTTCGACATCATACACCCAGGACATATTTTCTTTCTAGAAGAGGCTAAAAAACTCGGTGGAAAGAATGCAAAGTTAGTTGTAGTCCTTGCAAGAGACTCCACCGTAAGGGCAAAGAAAAGAATCCCCATCATAAGCGAAAAACAGAGATTAGAAGTTGTTAAAATGTTAAAACCAGTTGATGAAGCCCACCTCGGGAGTGAAACAGACATGTTCGAGATAGTCCACAAAATAGACCCCGATATTATAGCCATAGGCCCAGACCAAGACTTTAATATTAAAGAACTTGAAAAGGAACTTAGAAAAAGGGGTCTTAAATGTGAAGTTAAAAGAATAAAAAAGTATAAAAAAGCCCCACTAGACAGCACCTGCAAAATAATCAAAAAAATAAAAAACATGAAATTCGATGATAAAACATTCAAAAACTGTTAAATTGGTGGTTTAATGATCGATGTAGGTATTATAGGAGCTAGTGGATATACTGGTGGCGAACTTTTAAGATTTCTAAGCAAACACCCCAAAGTGGAAATCGTGGCCGCCACATCTAGAAAATATGCTGGCAAACCCATAAATAGGGTGCACCCACACCTCCAAGACCTTGAACTTGAATTTTCAGATGTTGACATTGATAATATTGACGCGGATCTCATATTCACAGCAACACCACATGGAGCTTCTATGAAGATCGTTCCAATGATCCTAGAACAGGATATAAAAGTCGTTGACTTGAGCGGTGATTACAGATTCGATGATATAGAAACATATGAAAAATGGTATGGTATAAAACACGAAGGCCCCTTGGATGCAGTCTACGGACTCCCAGAAATTTACAGGGACAAGATAAAAAATGCCAAACTCGTAGCGAACCCAGGATGCTTCCCAACAGGGGCAATACTAGCCTGCATGCCACTAGTCTATGAAAAATTAGCCGAAACTTTCATAATAGATTCCAAGACTGGTGTAAGCGGCGCCGGGATAAAACCCACCAGCGTGACCCATTATCCAAATTGTAGCGATAACGTCATACCATATAACGTGACAGATCACAGGCATACACCAGAGATACGTCAAGAATTATCACGTGAACACCCAGTAAATGTAAGCTTCACACCACACCTTGTACCAGTCATCCGGGGAATACTAACAACAGTACACACGTTTCTAAAAGAAGATCTCACCCCCAAAGAACTTGAAAGCATATATGCTGGATTCTACCAAGGCGAACCATTCATAAAAATAATAGAAGAGGGTGAAATGCTACGTTTAAGCGCTGTCAGAGGCTCTAACGAGTGCCATATAGGCTGCTTTGAAATAGATGATAACAGGAGGGCCGTTATAATATCGACAATAGACAACCTAGTAAAAGGAGCTTCTGGCCAGGCAATCCAGAACATGAATATCATGTTCGGCTTTGATGAAAAAACATCCCTAGACATTCCCGCAGTACACCCCTAATGAACGATAATATTGTGGGTAGGTGCCATTATGAAAAAGGTACTAATAATCTACTATTCAAAAACAAAAAAGACAGAAACTGTAGCTAAAACCCTCGCCAATGAACTATCAGCCGAAACCATAGAAATAAAAGATTTAAAGGACCGATACGGCCTCCTAAGTAATATAGGATCGATCATAGATGCTATAAGGGAGAACAAGACTAGGATAGAACCTGAAACTATCGACCTAAGCGGATACGACCTCCTATATATAGGGTCTCCCACATGGGCTGGTAAACCAGCGCCAGCTATAATAACACTAATAGACAACCTAAACTTAAAGGGCAAAGACGTCATACTATTCGCCACAATGGCCCGCCAAGGAGGAAGCAATGTAATAGATAGGATGGCAGAAAAGATAAAAGCGAGAGGAGGCCGCATAATAAACTCCTTCACGATAAAAACAGGTGGTAAACAATTTCAGGATATCAAAGAGGACGCATTAAAGGTCATAGCCGAAAAAGACCTTAAAATATACTCCATAGGATAAGGTGAATAATATTGAAAAGAAAACTTCTAGAATCCTACAAACTACTTATAATCATACCACTAATCATAACATTATTGTCCCTTGGCATACTCGTAACACACGGACTAGAAGAAAGCGTAGACCTAAAAGGAGGATCCATCACAGAATTAACACTAGAAAAAAAGATGGATCAAACAGAACTCAAAGCCTTCATCCAAGAAAAATTAAAAATCAAAGACGTTAATGTCATTTCAATCAAGGGAAATGATGCAACAGTACAAATGGGCAGCGACATCCAAGTTGATGAATTTGCAAGGGCCCTAGAAGGCACGGCGAAGATTAAAAGTTACAGGTCAGTAGGTCCAATACTAGGCAAAGAAGCCATGAACCAAATTTATTGGGCCGTGGGGTTCGCTTTCCTTTTCATGTCCATAACAGTACTCATAGTCTTCAGAAACTTGGTACCATCCCTTGCGGTTATACTAGCAGCAGCTTGCGATATCATAATAGCACTCGGTGGCATGTCACTCTTTAAGGTCCCATTGTCACTCGCATCCATCGGCGCGATCCTCATGCTAATAGGCTACAGCGTAGACACTGACATACTACTCACGACAAGAGTCCTTAAACAAAGAAAAGGTAAAATAACCGAGAGGGCGATAGGAGCCATTAAAACCGGGCTAACAATGTCAGCATCAGCAATAGCATCCATGAGCGCACTCTACCTAGTAACAGTATTCCTCATACCAGAAGCCGAAGTTTTAAGTAATATAGCTGCGGTCCTTATCATAGGATTATCAGCCGACATCTTAACAACATGGCTCATGAACCTTGGTATACTAAGATGGTACTTGGAGGCAAAATCATGAGAAGAGGAGTTTCAGGATTCATAAGAGAACCAAGGACAATCACCCTCATAATATTGGTAGTGATAAGTTTAGCAGCTATTTCAACCCTTGGAATCCCACAAGGCCTCGACCTAAAGGGAGGATCCATCATACAAATACAATTAGAAAAACCTGTGGACTCCGCCACCATGAACACCATAACCAGCGTACTTGACAAAAGGCTTAACATCTTCGGCGTAAAGGATGTGAAAGTAAGGGCCAGTGGAAACCAAAACATTATCATTGAAATTGCCGGGGTAAAACCCGAAGAAGTGGCTAAAATAGTGGGTTCACCAGGTAAATTTGAAGCGAAAATCGACAATAAGACTGTGCTTACAGGAGCCGATATTGTAAGCGTACAATCCCCCATAATAAGAGGAAACCAATGGGAGGTTCCATTCCGCATATCAACTGATAGTGCGAAACGTTTTGCAGAAGCTGCAGAGGGAAAAGCTGGAGCACCAGTTGACATGTACTTGGATGATCGTCTTATAACTTCTCCTGAAATATCACCTGACGTGGCGGCTGGTAAACCCGTGACCGACGTTGCAATAACAGGCGCCGAGAGTACAAGAGAATCCGCAGAATTAAAGGCGAAAGAAGTTGAAACCCTCCTAAAGTCTGGTTCACTGCCCGTCAAGGTTAAAATTGTTGGTGTGAGCAGTGTATCCGCAGAACTTGGAGGAGAATTCGCCAAAGGAGCCCTAATAGCCGGTCTACTTGCTATCATCGCCATTATCATAATCTTAGTCGCACGTTATAGGACGCCCATCCTAGTACTCCCAATATTCTTCACAACCTTGGCAGAACTCATACTCATACTAGGTGTTGCTGCCATCATACGATGGAATATAGACTTGGCCGCTATAGCAGGTATCCTGGCGGCCATAGGGACTGGGGTGGATGACCAGATAATCATAACAGATGAAGTACTCGGCGAGGAAAAAGTAAAAAGGCGCAGGAGAAGGTTCAGGATCCGAGAAGCTTTCTTCATAATATTCGCCTCTGCAGGTACCTTAATTGCTGCTATGTTACCATTAGCCTATGTAGGTTTCGCGAGGGGCGCTACTGGTATAGGAATGTTAGCCGGTTTCGCATTTACAACAGTCCTAGGCGTTCTCATAGGAGTTTTCATAACCCGCCCAGTATATGCTAAATTCATGGAGTATATAATAAAGTAGGGGGTTTAGATTGAGAAAACCCAAAGAACTTAAAGTTAAACCGATAAAAAATGGGACCGTCATAGACCATATTACCTCAAATAAGGCCTTGCACGTCTTGAAAATACTGGGTCTTCCAGATGGTAAAAGTAGGGTTACAGTAGCTATTAACATGGAATCTTCACGTTATGGTTCGAAGGATATTGTTAAAGTGGAGAATAGGGAATTAGAATCAAGTGAAGTGGATCAGATAGCCCTCATAGCACCCAAGGCAACCATAAATATAATAAGGGATTATGAGATAGTGGAAAAGTGGAAAGTACACCTCCTCGATGAAGTGCATGGGATATTAAAGTGTCCTAATCCAAATTGTATAACTAATAAAAGGGAGCCTGTGAAAACGCGATTCTATGTTATCAACAGAGAACCTGTTATTTTAAGGTGTCATTTCTGTGAAAGGCTCATGAGCGAAGATGAAATTGAATCCCAATTCTAGACCGTCACATAACCCGGGAGTCTACCATTGACACTATAAAAGCATAGAATCCTAGTGTACATATAAACAAGTTTATGGAATGGTATTTTACCACGGCTTGTACTAGCATAATTGGGCGCGCGATTATAAACTTCAATAAAGCCTATAACATTCCTTGCAACCTTTAAATATTCTGATTTATAGATTATCCCTCTTTTATAGTTTTCATATGATGCTGTGGCACTCTTAAGATTGCCCACACTTATCATGGATGTGCTGCCACTATTTATATTTAATGTAGCTTTACAGGACAAATACAATACTTGGCCCATATTATAGTAATTATTGTTTATGGTGACATTGCTAGGTAATCTCTTATAGGATTCATAGTAGTTTTTTATGGTATTCGCGCTTGTAACCACCTGCGAAATTGATAAACTAGCATCTAGTATAATATTATTATATTTTAGGAATAGGATCATTTGCATAAATGATCTGTCAACACTACCCACGGCCACGGTTCCATGTGGGGAGAGAACTTCACATGTAACACTAGGTATGCCTTCAAGGTTGCAAACGTCCTCCAAGGCCCCTTGATATTCTAAACCAGCTTTCTCATATGCTATCAGCTTAGAGAGGCTGTTCTTACTTATATAATATGCTATCTTGTAACTTTCATATGTTGGTGTTCTTGAACAGAATACTGCATCCGTTCCTGGAGTTCCTCCAGGTTGTGTTGAATGGAAATCCCCCAAAGCCTGGATTAAACGTTCCTTGGCAATTTGAACTATCCTATTGGTTGGTGTCCCCTTATGATCGGCTATACTATTAGGGTTCTGGCCTTTCCAATAACGGGAGGATGTTGCTGTTGATGATGGGATGAGGAATGGCACTATATAGACTGTACCATTAATTTTCTTATCTGCAAGATAATCTATGAGTTTAAGAGCTGCTAGTTGTGGAGGTAATTCATTACCATGAACACCTGCAACGATCATAACATTCTTGCCAGAACCATTACCGAATACCACCATTGGAGTGCCATTTTTAGCTAATGTGATGACCTCCTTGGTTATTGGATGCTGAGGTGCGTATTGTCTAATATAATAATTTACTGTAACATTTCCTCCAGTCTCATTATTTATAATCTCTATATTGGCCGCTGATACTTGGGCCACGGAAAAAAGTCCGAGAAACACTACAAGTATTAAAAATTTTTTAAACATGCAAAATTACCCCTTTAATATGTGTTTAGCGAGTTTGAGTGCGAGGGCCATGATTGTGAGGATTGGTGGGGCGCCTGGGGCCTTTGGGAGTACACTTGCATCTGCAATATAAAGTCCTTTTATACTTGTTTCAAGGCTTTCATCCACTACTTTCCCTATGGGGGCGGTGCCCCCTGGATGGGCGCCTCTCGGATGTGTTGAAACTATGGTGGATGTGTCTACGCCAATGTTTGAGAGTATGGAACCTGCAATGGCTGATCCCCTTGCAAGCAACTTTATATCATTGAAGGTGTTCTCTTTTATGATCCCATCCAATTTAACTTTCCCCTTATTCTCATCGGCGATTTTAACCATTAATCCTATGATATCCTTTTCCTTGTATCCTTCTTTTTTGAGTTCTTTTGCGATGAGCGTGGCAAAATGTGGTGCTAATATGAAATTTTCCATTTCAATTATGGCATTCATCTGCACTTCCTCATTGAATCGTATATCCTTTAGTATACCCCCTACTGTTATGAAAGTGTCCATGAAGAATGTTTCCCCTGCATTTATACCTGATCTTAGGAGCAGTCTTGGTGTTCCAACCGCCCCCGCTGCTAGTATCACGATTTCATCATACAATGGTCCGTCTGAAGTTTTAACCCCCCTTATCCTATTATCTTCTATGATAAGATTTTTAACCTCGGTTTCTTGGATGAGTTCAGCACCCCATCTCGTGGCATCCTCTATGAATTCCTTCGCAGACCATTTAGCGTCCCTTGGGCACCCGAAGGCACACTTTCCACAAGGTTTACACTTTTCAGGGTTTATGAATTTTGGCATCCTCCTTATGGGCAGGCCAAGTGAATGTGCACCCTCCATTATAAGTTTTGTGCCATCACCTAAATGTGTCTTTGGGAGTGGTTTCACATTAAGTTCCTTTTCTATCTCGTCAAGTTCCTTTGTAATATTTATACCATAATCCTTTAGATCATCCTCAAGGACTCTGATAGCATTTCCGGCCGCTACAAGGGTGGAACCGCCTACGCATGAAGTTTTAAGAAGGTCCACGCCATGAGGTGGGGGGTCATAGCATTTAAATGCATGCTTTGATGGTACGATAGGGCCTTTCTCTATGATGGTGACTTGAGTGCCATTTTTTGCAAGTTCCCTTGCGATGGTGGCGCCACCAGCCCCCGAACCGACGACTATAACCATAAAACCACTCTATTCGAATAAGATTATGGATTTTGTGGGACAAGATTTGGTGCAAAAACCACAACCTATACAAATTTGGTCATCTATTTCTACTGTCCAGTCTTTTTCCATGGTAATGGCTTTAACTGGGCAAAGTGATATGCATGCTCCGCAGTCTATGCATTTATCTTTATCCTTTTTAACAACTTTTATTATGGGGTTTACTTCTATACCTTGCTCCTCCATGAACTTTATACTCTCCCTTTCTTCGGGGCCGCTTATTTCAGCTAACATTTTGCCCCCGCGGGGTGTTATATGCGCTCTTAGTATGTTGAATTCAATGTCATATTTTTTTATCGCCTCTGATATTATGGCTTTGCCTATGATGCTTGGAAGGAATCTTAGCCATGCTTTCATATGGATTCTCCCCCTCTATCCATTTTTTTCCCCACGAGCCTTGATATGTCCTCTGCTGTTATAATACCTTTGACCTTGTTATTTGAATCAACTATTGGCAGTCCCGAAATATCATATTTATCTATTCTACGTGCAACCACTTCTACGGGTTCGTCTTCTCTGGCGATTATAACTTTCCTTGTCATAACATCTCTGAGGCTGGTTTTACCCTTTGCAACTGCATCAGCTATATCCCATGATGTCACGATCCCTTGAAGTACTCCCTTTTCGTCAACGACAGGGATGTGGTTAATATTGTTTTCAACAAGTTTTCTTGCAACATCCTTGATATTCTCATCAGGGTGTGTGACTATCACTGGTTTACTTTCCAATTCCCGCACCAGTATTGATGGTTTTCTGATTTCAAGGGGTCTTAGGGTATAACCTTTTGATGGTAGTCTATAAATTGGTGAGGTGAGTAAGAATTCGCCTTTTTCTATCAACCTTTTAAGTTCCTCTGCTATTATTATAGCCTTTTTCAATGATGATAATGGTGAAGTCGGAACTTCCATACCATTTATCTCAATTTTACCACTCTTAAGCTCCTTATAATTCGTTTCCTTAACTACTGGCCTCTCTCTGCGTGGCACGCCATAATCAACAACCTTACATGTGATATCCTCGTCACTGATACCTGTAGATGCTGCTATATCCTCATTGAGTATTGGTATGGGTATGCCAACTCCTACATAAAGGGTTGGCCCATATTTTGGCATTGTAGCCGCCTTTAAAAATTCTGGTTTCATCTTTTTCATGTCACCTTTTAACATTAATGTACCTGCAGAGGTTGTGGGTACACCATGCTTTCTTTCGACATCAGTTGAATGTTGTGTGCCTTCACCGACAATATAACCTTCTGTTCCGCATAAGAAAACCCTTGTACCGAAGCCGATGGTCTGGAAGTAGGGATCGTTTATAAGTGGGCTGAGCTCCCCCGCACTTGAATAGGTTACATTGCCATAATTGGGTAAAAGTGTGCCCATATAAGTGTATAGTGTTTCATCAGTAGAATTAACTGCAACAGCATAATTTTGATAACAATTACGTGGATTAACCATTATAGCCTGGTTGAGCTTATCCAAGGTTATTAAGGTTTCAACATGCTTTAGGGGGTAACAGTCTGTCCCATATGCCTCAGCGACCAATTCTATTTCCTTACCTTTTATGAGATCTTCTATGACATGGGCTCCACCATAATCCAGTCCAAGTTCTGGGTCCTTGTTAGGCTGTGCCGCGCCTATATATGCGTCCACTGCCGCAAGACCTGAATAAAGTTCAACGCCATTGAGATAAGTTCTAGCCATCTTAATAGGAGGATCAGAATGGCCAAAATTTAAAAAAGCCCCCGATGAACACATAGCACCGAATGTACCGGTTGTTACGACATCTACTTCACGGGCAGCCTCCTTAGGCCCGCTTTCAGCCACTATCTCTGTCATTTCAGATGCTGTGACTACAACAGCATCTCCATCCTTGATCTTCTGATTTATCTCGTTGATAGTCTTCAAAATATCACATCCCCCAAAAGCTAGGGTTTATGTCTGTGTAATTATATAATTAGTCCTATAAAAATTATCCACCTATCTACTCTAATAAGCAACTGGGGAGCTCCCCATACAAATAACAAAACTTCCAAGAATCCGGTAGATGTTTTGTTTCAGGATTGTAGGATTTGACAGCCCCCCAAGATTGTCTCACTGTCCCAGTCACCCCTGGGAGAATAAAAGAATATTTGAGAGGTTGATAAAGTTGGACGTTGGCGCCTTTGAAAAGACAATTCATTGGCTTGCAGAGAAAGCCGATTATGCCGATATAAGGATGGGAGAATCACTGAGCAATTCCCTTCTCATGAAGGATGGTAAGATACAAGAGATTAAAACAGGCCATGACACTGGTATACGTGTCAGGGTCCTTAATAATGGTTCATGGGGCTTAACTTATACTTCTAACCCATCAAAGATTGATGAAATAGCCGAAAAAGCCTTTAAATTATCTGAGAGAGTGGGTGGGGATGTTGAGATGGCACCATATCCTTCGATAGTTGACAGAACAGGCTCTGAGGCTAGAATACCACCCTCTACTGTGCCAGTCGAGGATAAGAAGAGAACACTTCTAGAAGTACATGACGCAGCCTCCATAGACAAAATTATAAGTACCACTATAAATTATGTGGACAGTGAAACAAAAACTATTTTCTTCAATTCTGAGGGATCATTTATAGAATCAGAGGAAGTGAGAGTAGCCCTATTCTTAAATACAGTAGCTTCTGATGGCTTACAAATCCAAATGGGACATGATAATATTGGGGGTTGCCACGGTTTCGAGATACTTGAAAGAGAAGACCTTGAAATGATAAGTAGAGAAACCAGCGAAAAAGCTGTTAGGCTATTATCAGCCCACAGTCCACCCTCAGGCAAATTCACCATCTTAGCAGATCCTAAGCTTACAGGAGTTTTTATACATGAAGCATTGGGGCATGCGACAGAGGCAGACCTTGTACTCCAAGACGATTCAATACTTAAAGATCGTATCGGTGAAAGGATAGGATCAAAGAATGTTAAAATAGTAGATGATCCAACCATGGACGCATTTGGCCACTACCATTATGATGCAGAAGGCGTGAAAGCATCACCCACAACCCTCGTGGAGGATGGTATCCTAAAATCTTATTTAACATCAAGGGAAACAGCCCAAAGACTAGGCCTTGAACCAACAGGTAACGCACGTTCAATAGTAAGCGAAAACCCTATTGTAAGAATGAGCAACACTTACCTAGAACCTGGTGACTGGAACTTTGAGGAGATGATCGAAGACATTGAATATGGAATATACCTTAAAGGTTCGAGAGGTGGGCAAGTGGACACAGGCAAGGGCATATTTCAGTTCAATGCAGCTGAATCCTTCCTAATAGAAGATGGTGAAATAAAAGAACCCCTCAGGGACGTTTCATTATCAGGGAATATCACAGAAACCCTTAAGAGAGTCGATGCCATAGGATCAGATTTCAAAATGAATATTGGATTCTGTGGGAAAGCAGGACAAACAGTACCTGTAGGTGATGGCGGACCCCATCTAAGAGTTAGGGAAGTCATGGTGGGTGGGAGCGGATAAAAAAATCTTAGGTGATAATAAATGCTTTCAAAGGAAGATGGCAAGCTCCTTATAAAAGTTGCCAGAAAAGCCATAAAAACATACCTAGAAAAGGGTAGAATAATAGATCCTCCAAGGATCCCATCCCATTTAAAAGAGAAGATGGGAGTGTTCGTAACATTAAATAAAAATGGAGATCTCAGAGGATGTATAGGGTTCCCAGAGCCTATAAAACCCCTAATAGAGGGTGTTATAGAAGCTGCGGTGGCATCAGCAACGTCAGATCCAAGATTCCCCCCAGTAACAGTGGAAGAACTCGAGAAAATTCAAATAGAAGTGAGCGTACTCACAAAACCAGAACTCATAAAAGTAGAGGATCCAAGAGAATACCCCAAGAGGATAAAAGTAGGAGTGGACGGACTCATCATCGAAAAAGGACCCTATAAAGGCCTATTATTACCACAAGTTGCTGTCGAGTGGGGTTTTGACGAAGAAGAATTCCTCTGCAATACATGCCTAAAGGCGGGTTTGCCACCAGACTGTTGGTATGAACAGGATACAAAAGTCTACAAATTCCAAGCCCAAATATTCCAAGAAAAAAACTAGAGTGAAAAACCATGAGATTACCACCAATCCCAACGAGTGAAGAACTCTTAAACAAGGCATTTAGTAGGGCGCGGAAAGCCGCTTCAGCCGCTCGCACGTCAAGAATCCCAAGTCAAAAAAAGGCTAAAACAATAGAGATTATAAGGATCCAAACAGCTTGTAACATCATCAAGGACAAATTAAAATTGATAATAGAACGCACACCAGACATTGAAAGCTTGCCAGAATTCTACCAAGATTACATCGATGTAACAGTAGGGATAGACCCATTGAAAAAATCATTAGGGGCTATTAACTGGGCCGCTGGCATAATCAGCCAACTTGAAAGGGAATACAGGAGGCGTATAACTAAATCAAGACCCTCATTAGCATCATCTATCAGGAAAGAAGCATATGGTAGGATATCATCTGTTATAAAAAAAATTGGGGATGACCTAGATTTCTTGGATTTTACAAGGAACAAGTTAAAAAACATGCCTACAGTAGATTTTGATGCCTTCACTGTTGTTATCGCAGGATTTCCGAATGTTGGAAAATCAACAATATTGCGAAGATTGACAGGTGCCAAGCCAAAGGTTGCAGAATATCCTTTCACCACAAAGGGGATCCAAATAGGCTACCTTGAAATGAAATGGAACAAAATCCAAGTCATAGATACTCCAGGACTCCTAGATCGTCCAATCGATGAAATGAACAACATAGAATTAAAGGCTATGGTTGCATTGGAAAATTTGGCCGACATCATACTATTCATTTTTGACGCCTCTGAAACTTGCGGTTATCCTATGGAAAGCCAATATAACCTCTTTAAGGACTTGAAAAGGATATTCAGGATACCGTTCATTTGTGTGTTTAACAAAATTGATCTCATAGAAAATATTAAGTATATCAAAAAATATACTATAAAGGTTGAGGATCCTATACTTATCTCTGCATTAGAAGATGAGGGGGTCTCTAGATTAATAAAAAGATTGGAGGGTCTGCATGAGAAAAAAGCTAGAAAAACCTTTCAGCATGCTGGAAAAAAGAAGATTAATGGCTGAGAAGATGATAGAAGATATGATAAAGAATATGAGAGAAATGCAAAAGGAATTTGAAAAGAAAATATCAGAGTATACAGAAGCTCTCCCAGAAAAACCAACCCTTGACCTTATAGAAACCGATGAGAAACTGATCATAAAAACAGATCTTCCAGGGGTTAAAAAGGAGGATATAAATATAGAGTTAACAGAGGACAGTATTACCATAACAGCAGATTTCAAGGAAGAAATAGAAGTGGAGGAAGCCAATTACGTGAAAAAAGAGCGCCGATATGGTGAAGCAAGGAGAGAATTGAAATTACCAGCTAAGATAAAAGTGGATGAGGCTAAGGCAACATTTGAGGATGGTGTTCTAACAGTAGAACTTCCAAAAGTGGAAGTTAAAAAGAAACACACTCTTAAAGTAGAATAAAACCCAATTTTTCCTATTTTTATGCCTTTTAGTATCTCACCTTCCCAATATGTCTTGTGCTCCCAGGATCCTTGTTATTATAAGATGCGAGATAATATATGAACCATTCAAGTGGTATGACCAATATAAAAGGTGATAAAAGCCTGTTAAGGTTACTGTAGTCCTTCATTGAAAAAATTATACTCTTTGCATTAATTTTTTCACAGAATTCGATGGATTTCCTCGTTAGAACATCACCCGGAAGATCGGCTTCTAAGAATACTATTGGGACGCCCTCTTCAACTTTTTCGATCAATCCGTGTCTAAATTCTCCTGAATAAAGTGGACAAGCATGTTTAAGCGCTCCTTCCATGAACATGGTCATTGCAAGTTTATAGGCGAGACCATAATTTGGACCGCTCCCCATACAATAAAACATGTCATCATCCTTGAATTCAAATGCAAGGAGCTTGCTCTCCTCTTCTGTCTCATTTACAAGCTCATCAGTGACCTTTGGTAACTTCTCAAGGTCTTTGAGTATATTTTTTGAAAATTCATCATCATAGACTCCGAAGAGGGTGTAATATAGGCAGAGTAACTGGTTTATATATGTTTTTGTCGCTACTATTGCATTCTCCCGCTGGCAATGTGTCAATATTACATCATCTGATTCCCTAGCCATGGTACTGGCAGCCTCATTGGTTATTGTTATGGTTTTCAGATTATATTTCTTTGCTTTCCGCAATGCTGCGAGGGTATCAGCTGTTTCACCAGACTGTGAAGTTAATATGATGATAGAATTCTTATCTTGGATTTTTTTATGGTAAAGAAATTCGTAGCCTGTGAATATACCTATATCCATGTCATAACAGATATTAATGGCATCACGCACTGAATAGCATGTTGAAAGGGAGCTTCCACATCCTATAAGGTATATTTTATCATATTCACACAGTTCATTGGAGATTTCATCCATATGAGATTTTTCTTTTTTTAATGTTTCCATCAGCGACCGTGGTTGTTGAAGGATTTCATCATACATATCATACTTCATATCCTAACTTCCTCCCCTATTTTTATGGCCATTCTAGCAGCTTCAATAGCATCAGATGCCAATAATACTATCATGGGCTCTTTTCCCCAATCTCCCTTATGATATATTACATCGGGTACTTCACCTATCCTTCTAATGGCGACTTTAACACCCCATGGTATAGTTGCGCCTTCTTTCCCTTTGATCTCCCTTGGCTCTTTTCTCCTATCATAATATGAAACTTTAAGGCCTATCATTTCACAAAATTCTATGATGGCCTTATCATATCTTATATTAATAGCACTCCTTCGGGTGGGGTCATGTTTTCTTATCTCTAATATGAGACGTGCTAAATGTGAAGAAGCTCCATATTCAGGTTCTCTGCACGCGAAGACCTCCTTTTTATGGACTGTGATCCTCCCTGGGATCCCGGCCACGTCATTAATTGTCCTAGCATTTTCTTTCGCCATCACTATATTCGTTCTCACTTCTGGGATGAGCCTATAAAAACCCCTTGAGGAGGTTATCATTTCAAGGGCTTTTTTTAAATTTTCAATCTCTAACATAAACAATTTACTCCCTAAAACGTTATCTATAATATCCTTATATAATTGTGATGATATAAAATTGCAATGGAGGTTGGTTATGATGGAGAAGGTTAAGGAGTTTAAGGGTATAAAAGGCAATTTAACAGCTTTCAGGGAAGAAGTTGCAGATGTTGAGACAATTGGATATGCTGGCGTCCCTGGAGTGTGCACACCATTCGCAGAACTTTTCGCATACGCTGCAAGAGACAAAAGTAGCATATTCATACCGAACACAGACTTTAAGAAGGCTAGGGAGCTCATATTAACTGAGTATGGTGTCGAACTAGGGGACGTAAACCCATATAAGGTGGATGCACTAATACTTTTAGGAGGCCTTTCAATGCCAAAGATAGGCGCCAAGATCGAAGATGTTAAAAAATTGATAGACGAGGCCCTAAAGGAAGGTGGAAAGGTTATCGGCGCCTGTTTCATGGACATGTTCAAAAAAGCGGGTTGGTATGAAAAAATAGACTTTGACTGTGTCATAAACGCTGACATCGAAGGATTCGTTTTAAAATAACAAGTTTGGAGGTGAAACCTATAAAAGATTACAAAGAAGTGGAAAGCCTCAAATCACTCAAAATGGAAAAGGGCCTATTATACGAGACCATAGTAACAACATTAAATCCTGATGGTGAAGGTAACGCAGCACCCATTGGTGTAATATGTAAAAGTCCAAGGGAGATCATATTATACCTCTATGAAGGGAGCCATACCCTCTCCAATATACTGGCTACTGGTAATTTCACAGTTAATATCACAGATGATCCCATATTGTTCACAGAAGCCACACTAGGGGATCTTGAAGATGACTATTTCACCCCATATTCTGATTATTTGATTTTGAAGGGTGCTTCATCATTCTTCACAGCAACTACAAAAAAAGTGAAGAGCATCAAAAAAAGGGACCGGTACGGGGAATCTGAATTATTCATTATAACAGCGGCTGTTAAAAGGATATGGAAGGGTAAAAGTTTCAAAGAACCATTAAACAGGAGCATATACGCGATTATAGAATCCCTGATAAATTATACTCGTATAAATCGTGCGGAAAATAAGGAAGATATTATAAATCGGATATTAGAAATGAAAAGGGTGGTTGATAAGGTAGGAGGGCCCAGGGAAAAAATGGCTATGAAACGGATAATAGATTCCGTTAAGATAAAATTGGATCAACAAAGCGACGTTCTTCAACATTAAACAATCCTCTATCACTCAAGCGCAACTGTGGGATTACAAGGAGTGACAAGAATGACATTGTCATGAAAGGATTGGATAAGCTTGATCCCATATCCGCTACAAAATCGTTAAGTTGTCTAGCTTTACATGCGAGAATGTTCACACTCTCATGTGACATTAGACCTGCAACTGGTAATCTAAGATGCACGGATTCATTAGGGGCTACCGCGACAAGTCCACCACCACTCCTTCTAAGAATCTCAACTGCCCTCATCATATAATCAGTGGAAGTGCCTACAACTATTAGATTATGTGAATCATGGGCTACTGTGGATGCGAGGGCGCCCTCTCGTATGCCGAAACCTTCAACAAAACCATTACCTATGTTCCCATGGCCGTACCTGTCTATTACTGATACTTTCAGTATGTCGTCCTCTGGGAGTGGTTGTACTATCCCATCTTTGATTGGAAGTTCATGTGTAGATTCTGAGGTTATAATTTGCTCTTCAAACACTTTAATAACTCTTACTCGTGCCTTGCTACCAGAAGCCCGAATCTCCAACCTAGATGATTTAAGGTCTTTTATCCTAATTTTCCCCTGGGGTGGTGTTTTCCCATTTCCTTTGACTTTAAATAGTTTTTCACCGTCCTTTGCAACGAGTTCACCGTTAATAAATACTTTTTTGACTGTGAAATTTTTCAAATTGTCAACTAATACGATATCAGCAGGTCTCCCAGGGGCTATTGCACCAGAATCTAGTGAGTAGTGATCCGCAGGGTTTATCGTGACCATTCGAACAGCTTCTACTTCATCAATGCCATATTCCACGGCTTTTCTAAGGATCATGTCCATATGGCCTTCGATGAGGTCTCCTGGTTCCACATCATCAGATACTAGGAAGTCTCCACCGACTTTTGCAAGCTCTTGGAGGTTCTTTGCTGATGAACCCTCCCTTATCATAATCTTCATTCCTAATTCTATTTTTTCCTGGGCTTCTTCCGCGTATACTGACTCGTGATCGGTTGATATCCCCTTCTCCACATATTTGCAAAGATCATCCCCTGATAGGAGTGGTGCATGTCCATCTATAGGCTTGCGCGCCTTTTTCGCGGCTTTTATCTTATCGATGACTTGGGGGTCTTCTGATATGACACCTGGGAAATCCATCATCTCCCCCAAGGCTACTATTTCATCCCTTTCAAGAAGGGCTCTTATTTCATTGACTCCTATATTAGCACCTGCTGTCTCGAATTCTGTTGGGGGTACACATGATGGTGCTGTGAAAAAGAATTTTAAGGGGACTCTCTTTGAATCTTCTATCATGAAATCGATTCCCTCAAGACCCATTACATTTGCTATCTCATGGGGGTCGCTTATCACTGCTGTGGTCCCATGTGGTATGGTGGCTTCTGCAAAGGATGATGGTGTCATCAGTGAGCTTTCAATGTGTGTATGTGAATCTATGAAACCTGGGAGTAGGATTCCATCAAAATCTCCTTCTATTTTTCTCACAATTTTTATCATACCATCTTCTATGATTATCTCAGCAGGGTATATGTCACCTGTGAAGACATTTAATATGTTCCCCTTTAGCAATATTATCACTTGTTCTTTTTGATTTCATCCCAGAGGATGGGTAAGAACGCCCCCACATCTGTTACAACACCCACAACCTGGGAGCTGCCACGATCAGCAAGTTTAGTAACTGCTGCGGGGTTTATATCCACACATATGCTCTTAACATGGGATGGTAAGAGATTTCCCACGGCTATTGAATGGAGCATAGTAGCTATCATCAGTACCATATCAACTTCCCTAATATAGCGTCGCATTTCATTCTGAGCTTTCACAACATCCGTTATAACATCTGGAAGCGGTCCATCATCCCTTATGGAACCCGCAAGTACAAATGGGATGTTATTCTTCACACATTCATACATTATACCCTCATTTAATATACCTTTTTCAACTGCTGCTTTTATGGAACCAGCCTTGTTAATCTCATTTATGGCATAAATATGATGATGGTGGCCTCTGCTTACTGATTCGCCGGTTTTGACGCAAATACCTAAAGATGTGCCATAAAGGGCGTTTTCGATATCATGGGTTGCAAGGGCATTACCCGCGAATAGTACGTCAATGAAACCTTCACGTATCATCTTGGCAACAATGGGAGCTGATCCTGTGTGCACAACAGCTGGACCCGCTACGAGGGCGATTTTACCACCATTATTCTTCACTGTTATGATCTCGGATGCTATCCTCTTGATGGTTGTGATGAGAGGTTTCTCAGATGATACGGCGCTCCCCATGAATTCGAAGATTCCCTTTTTTCCACGTGGTCTCTCTGGTGGGGATACTCTTATACCCTCTCTTCCAACAACTACTAGGTCCCCTTTTTTTATTTCCCCTATTGGTTTACATTTTGCGGTTTTTGTCTTGGGGTCTACTACTATCATACAGTCCATTTCAATATCCTGGACTTGCCTCCATTCTCCTTCATAGAAGATGAAAGTTGGATGATTTGTCGTGGAATAAAAACCATCAGGTAACACTTTATCTTTTTCAGCTGCTCGGAGCTCCACTTCTTTTATCTCTGCTATTGACGCGCCTATCTCGCTTAATTCATCGAGTATTTCGTTTAAATGTGATGGTGTCTCGGCTGATACGAGTATTCTAGCATAGCTTGGATCAGTCTTCCTTTTACCGATCTCAAATTCGAGTATCTTGAAATCTCCACCCATATCCATTATAACATCCAAGACCTTTGGGAGGATTAAACTGTCAATTATATGACCTGAAAGTTCAACTTCTCTAGCGTTCATATTTGAGTGCACCTCTCATGACTTTAGGGAGAGTAAATCGTGTAGAATCTTAGCAGCATTGAGTCCGGTCTGATCACCCTTCACATGGGATGTGACCTCCACTATATCGAAGCCCATTATATCTTTTCTGCTTATAATTTCGATGAACTTTTCCATGTGGAATGGTGTAAGTCCACAAGGGGTTGGATTACCTACCATGGGGGCATAAGATGGGTCCAAGACATCGAGGTCAACCGTTACATATACTGGGCCGCTAATAGCTTTGAGTTTACGTGTCACTTCTTCCATGTCATTTCGAATCATCTGTGAAGTGTAATATTCAATTTCATGTTCTTGGACAAATTCTATTTCCTCTTTGGACGCGGATCTGACACCTATCATGATTATACTTGGAGGTTCGAGTTCATATATTCTCCTCATTACTGTTGCATGTGAAAATTTTCCATTATAATGATCTTTCATGTCCATGTGCGCATCAAAATGGATAATAATAGGATTTTGCTTGGATTGTAGGACTTTTACAATGGGGTAGGTTATTGTATGCTCCCCTCCGAGTATTAAGGGTTTAAGATCATGGGATAATAGTCTAGTTAGTGTGTCCATTATCCTCTTCGATGTTTCTTTGAAATCCCCTGCTGCAACTATAACGTCACCCAAATCAAAAACGGGCACATTAAGCTCCCTGTTAAAGGTTAGATTATACTTTTCAAAATTATATGATGCCTCTCTAATGGCTGATGGACCAAATCTAGCCCCTGGCATATAAGTTGCTGTGGAATCGAAGGGGATGCCAAGCATGCCAAAAGCATCCCCATTTTTGTGGGATGATAAAAATTCTAGAAAGGATTCTCTCCTTGAAAAAGCAAATTTTGAGGAATCCTCCAAGTATAAGAACATATCATTTAACTCTCATAAGTTTATTTTTACCCATTGTGGTAATGTACTCTACTTCGCTCCCCTCAGCAATTTTGTCCTTTAAATCCTCGGGGATGGGTGTCTCAAATGTTTCATAGGTTTCAAGGTCCATTAATTGGACGTCATCACCCATAATAGCCAATACTTGGGCTGTTCTCTTATCGATTATTGGTATTTCTATCTTAGCATCAACAGGTTTTACTATGCTCCTCTTTTGATTGTCAAATATGCCTATCGCTTCAATACGGGCCTTTGCAGAGCCATGTTTTCCTGGTGATGACGTTGATATGTTCATGATCTTTGATGGTTCGTCATCTATGATCACATATTTTCCAACTTTCAAACTTTTGACTTCCACTACCTTCTTTGACATTGCATTATACCTCCCAATACTGATAATAATGGAAAACTGATAAAGGATTTTATAATATTAGTGTTACCAATCCTCTATATAAAACCTACCGCTTAATCCCAACATTTTAGGTTAGTGATGAATATGAAGGTTTCAATTACATCAGGAAAGAGTGAAGGGCCAACGAAGTTAAATGCCTTTGATAATGCTCTTTTAGATGCTGGGATAGGTAATGTGAACCTTATAAAAGTTTCAAGTATAATCCCTGCCAATGCTCGAGTAGTTAGATTACCAGCTCTCGAGATAGGTTCGACCGTTAATTGCGTACTATCCCATAGCATCTCCGATAGTAGGGGGGATCTTATATCAGCCGCTATAGCAGTCGCACTATCTGATAATATAGGTTGTGTGGCTGAGAATAGTGGGATAAACAAGGATCCTGAGATTATACGGGAGGATGCCATTTCTATGGTTGAATATATGATGAAAAGGAGGGGTGAAAAGATAAAGAACTTAATAGTAGAAGAAATAAACCATAAAGTCAAAGAATGTGGTGCTGTAGTAGCAGCCCTAGTATACTTATAATGAGGGATCCTATTGGGTGTTGTTGGAATGGAAAAATCTGAAATTTATTATTGGAGGAGTATAGCGATCGAAATGGCTGAAAAAGTGCAAAAGGCCATAGCACCCCTCGTGGGTAAAGAAGAAGCTGGTGAAATAATAAAGATGGGCGCTGACGGGACGCCGACAAAATTAATAGATCTTGTAGCCGAAGATGAAACCATAAATGTCTTGGAAAATACTGGGAGACCAGTTACATTAATCAGCGAAGAGATAGGATACCTTAAAATAGGCGAAAAGGAAGATTCAGAGCACAAGATAATATTCGTTGTAGATCCCCTCGATGGAACCACAAACGCCATCAAAAGCATACCATTCTATGGCATATCCATCGCAATTGCAGAATACGATTCCACCGATGTTCTACCATCATTGAATGATGTGAAGATGGGCTTTGTTAAAAATTTCGCCACTAACGACATTTACGAGGCCCTAAGAGGACACGGAGCATACTTAAATGGCGAAAGGATAAAACCATCCAGACAAGAATCCCTTGAAGAATCTTCAATGGGTGCTTTCATCTACGGTACCAAATTCCCCAAAATCGATAATATATGTCGTATTATCCGTAGAATGAGAATATTAGGCTCAGTAGCATTAGAACTTTCATATGTTGCCAACGGTGCATATGATGCTTTCATGGACCTGCGAGGAAATCTGAGAGTGGTTGACATAGCCGCTTCAAAGTTAATAGTCGAAGAAGCTGGGGGTATAGTCACCACAGAAAAAGGAGAGCCTTTAAACGGTTTATTAAACGTTAAAGAGCGTACTTCACTTATAGCAGCTGGGAACAGGCAATTACACCAAGAGATAATGAAAGCATTGGAGGTTATCTAATGCGTATGGGTGTTGTGGCGCGCCTAGACATTCCCAAGGCCATTACATTAGCAAAAAAAAT
This sequence comes from Methanothermobacter tenebrarum, assembly GCF_003264935.1. Taxonomy (NCBI): domain Archaea; kingdom Methanobacteriati; phylum Methanobacteriota; class Methanobacteria; order Methanobacteriales; family Methanobacteriaceae; genus Methanothermobacter; species Methanothermobacter tenebrarum. Next base: position 131,861 of record NZ_QLOE01000003.1, on the reverse strand, counting down.
TATTGAATTTTTAATAGAAAATGACGTTGAAGTCTCCATTGACACCTCACTAGCGGACAAAATCCCAGAATTCAAAAAATTGGCAAAAGAACTAAAGGAAATGGATGTTGACATCATCCTAACCGTTGGAGGTGACGGAACAATACTACGCACCCAAAGCTTCATAGAAGGGAAGAAAATACCATTAATTGGAGTGAACATGGGGACAGTAGGGTTTTTAACAGAAATCGACCCTAAAAATGTATTCCAAGAACTCAAGGAAGTCCTCAAGGGACATTATATAATAGAAGAGCGAACACAACTAGACGTCTACCATCACGGCAAATTACCATCAGCCCTCAACGAAGTTGTTATGATGACAAGAGAACCGGCAAAAATGTTACACATCCAAATATTAGTCGATGATGAAGTTGTTGAGGAGCTAAGGGCCGATGGGATAATAGTAGCAACTCCAAGCGGTTCCACAGCATACTCCATGTCAGCCGGGGGTCCTATCGTCGACCCAAGAGTAGAAGCATTCATAATAGTCCCAATATGCCCCTTCAAATTAAGCGCAAGACCCCTAGTAGTATCAGATGAAAGCAAAATCAGAATAAAATTATTAAAAAAAGGTAAAAAGGCCATAGCAGTGGTCGATGGACAATTCAAAGAAGAAGTAAATTATATGGAAGAACTAATCTTTCAAAAATCTAAAAACAAAGCCTACTTCGTAAGGTTAAGCAAAAACTTCTACAAAAAGGTCAGAGAAAAACTAATCGAAGGGGGTATAACACCCACCAAAGAATAGGGTCGTATAATAATGAAGGCACTCGTAGTAGATCTCACCCACGGCGGCATCACAATAGCACTCGCACTAAAAAAACACTTTAAGGAAGTATTCGCATGGGACATCTACAATACCCTAAACCAAAAAAGTAAAAAAATCCTCATAAAAAATGGGATAAAACTCGTCAACAAAATCCCAAAATCAGATAATCTGAAAATAATAGCACCCATACACTGCCCCCTCAACCTAAAAGTCGACTACACACACCATGAAATAGTGAAATTCCTCCTATCAAATGATGAAAAACTCGCCAGGACCCCAATAATAGAAGTCACAGGAGTCAAAGGCAAAACGAGCGTCGTATGGATGCTCAAGGAAATCCTACGAGAAAAAAACCCCCTCATACTCAGCAGCATAGGAGCCTTCTTATCCGGAAAAAAACTCAAAGAGAACATCAGCATAACACCAGCAAGCATCATAGAAACAGTAGAACTCGCCAAGGGACTAGATTACCAAGCATGCATATTCGAATCATCCCTAGGAGGAACAGGCCTCGCAGATGTGGGAATACTAACCAACATAGTAGAAGACTACCCCATCCAAGGAGGAAAAGAAAAAGCTAGCAAAGCCAAAGCCCAGATATTCAAGAGCAAAATAACATGCTGTGAACACACAGCCTACAAAAAATATTATAATCAATTTAAAAATGTGAACACATTCTCCATAACAGAAAATGACGCCAACATCTACCCTAAAAATATAAATTATGGCCTTGAAAAAACCCGACTAGAAGTACATGTAAAGGGCCTTAAAACAATAACAGGTAAAGAATATAATACCAGATTCCCAATTGAAACTTTCGCCCCAGGCCCACACTACCTCCTCAATCTACTGGCAGCAGTATCAGGTGCACTAACCCTTGATATCAGTATAAAGCAGATACAGAAAGGTCTCAGAAAATTTAAAGGCATTAAGGGTAGGAGTTCCAGGCGCAGGTTTGGTGAGAAGATAATAATAGAAGAGATAAACCCTGGTATAAATTCAGAAGCTATAAAATATACCCTAAAGATGGCCCAAAATCTCAAGGCCCCCATCATAATATTAGGCGGAGATTATGGGATTGCCTGTGAAGAAATAGATGAAGATAAAACCGCCAATATAATCGAAGATTCCACAGAAAAGATTATACTAACAGGAGAAATGGGTAAAAACATCCAAAAAAAACTCCATAGGAAAATCCCCTACATAGAAAAGAGAGAAAATGCGCTGAAATATGCACTTTCAACCACTAATAAGCATATAATATTAATCTATCGTTCGGAATATTCCAAACTCCAAGAAAGATAAACCCCCCCAACGGGAGGGATCATCACCTTGAAAGTAGGGACAAGAGGAAGTCGCCTCGCACTCAAACAAACAGAAGATATAATAGCCAAACTTTCAAGAATAATCCCAGATAGGATAGAAAAAGTCATAGTGAAAACAAGCGGTGACAAGATAAAAGATTCACAATTATATAAAATAGACAGAAAAGGCATATTTACAAAGGAACTGGATAATGCCGTGTTAGAGGAGAGAGTGGATTTCGCAGTCCACAGTCTAAAGGACGTCCCAACGGAAATAGACGAGGACTTGACAATAGCAGCAGTACCAGAAAGGGAACCACCCCACGAAGTACTAGTATCAAGGTTAGACTGGGACGAACTACCAGCCAATTCAAGAATAGGTACCAGCAGCCTCCGAAGAGAAGCCTTCTGCAAACATTACAAAAAAGAATTCAAACTAGAACCTCTACGTGGGAACATAGACACAAGGATAAGAAAAGTCATGGAAGGAGAAATAGACGCGACAATAATGGCAGAAGCTGGGCTAAAACGCCTAGGATTAGAAGAGAATATCAAGAGGAGATTCCCACTCAAATACATAACCCCAGCCGCTGGACAAGGAGCCCTAGCAGTTATAACAAGGAAAGACAACCCAAAACTCGACCTAATAAAAAAACTAAACCATTATAGGTCCCTACAGGAAGTTAAAGCAGAAAAGAGCGTTTTAAAAGGATTAGGAGTCGGTTGCCAATGGCCCCTTGGCGTGATAGCCCAAGCACGAAATAAAAAACTATACCTATATGCTATCCTTTTATCAAGAGAAGGTGATATATTATCCCAGGTAACATTGGAAGGTCCAATTAACAAAGCCCAAGAGTTGGGTGAAAGAGCTGCAAATGAAATGGAGGATTATCTTTGAGAAAGGTAAATGTAGGAGTAATCGGTGTAGGAGCAATGGGTTACAACCATGCAAGAGTTTACCACCGCCTTAAGACAGCTAATCTCATAGCAGTAGCTGATATAATGGAACAAGCATTGCAAAAAGCTTCAAAAAAGTATGATGCCCTCGGTTACCTAGATTATGAGAACCTCCTCAAGATACCTGAGATAGAAGCTGTGAGCATCTGCGTGCCAACAACCCACCACTACCAAGTAACCATGGACGCAATAGAGCATGGAAAACACGTACTTGTCGAAAAACCCATCGCATTCACCTTAAAAGAAGCTGAAGATATGGTTAAAAGTGCGCGGAAAAAGGGAGTGAAACTCGCCACAGGACATGTTGAAAGATTCAACCCAGCTGTGAAAAAAGCAAAGGAACTCATAGAAAATGATGTTATCGGTGAAGTAGTATCAGCATCAGCGAAGAGGGTTGGACCATTCCCTCCGAGGATAAAAGACGTTGGCGTGACAATAGACCTTGCAATCCATGATCTAGATGTGATGCACTACCTCTTCAGCGAACCAATAACTGAAATATATGCAACAATGGGGAGCATACTCGAAAAATGCAAATTTGAGGATCATGCAGAGATAATGGCAAAATTCGAAAGTGGGATAACAGGCATGTTAGAAGTTAACTGGTTAACCCCATATAAGAGAAGGAAATTAGCCATCACAGGCACTGATGGGATAATAAATATAGATTACATAGATCAAAGTATAGACGTTTATGGTAAATTCGCCCAGGACGTTCAAATAGAACACGAAGAACCATTAAAAAACGAGATCAAATCCTTCCTCATGTCAATCATAAATGACGAAGAACCTGAAATAACAGGAGAAGATGGAATATACGCCCTTAAAACGGCCCTTGCAGCTATAAAGTCCGCAAGGGAACATCGACCCATAACATTAAACGGGGACCTATAAAAGGTGTGTGAAATGACAGAAAAACTCATAAAAAAAGCCCAAGAACTCCGAAAAAGGGGGTTCACCACTGGGGAAATTGCAGATGAATTAAACGTTTCAAAAGACACTGCAAGATGGTTAACACTCCAAACGAGCGTGAAATCTATAAAAGAAGCTCCGTTAGATTTCGCCATAAACTGGGAGAGCCTTGGTGGAAGTTCCACGCGCATGAGACACGTTTCAGCCGCCATGGCAGACATGGCCCTAGAATATGGGGAAATAGATGTAGTGGTTGGAATAGCGATCAGTGGCATCCCCTTCGCCACTCTCATGGCTGATGAAATGGTATTAAAGTTGAAAAAGGACATATCACTGGCTGTTTTCCACCCTATAAAACATAGGAAAGGTAAAAATGCTGAAGGGGCTATAAGCAGCAATTTCGCGAAGGTTAAAAATAAGAGAGTGCTAATAGTAGATGATGTAATAACAAGTGGCAAGACCATAAAAGAAGCTGTGAAAGTATTAAAAGGGCAAAAGGCAACCCCAGTTGTAGTGACAGTACTTATAGATAAAAAGGGTATTTCAAAGGTCGATGGAGTCCCTGTCACATCACTTATAAAAGTTAAAAGACTTGGATAAACACTACGAGAGATCACACAACAAGCATCAGCAGATTCTAAAAAGCCAACTTTATATCCTTTTTATTGTAATGTTGGGTAGGGTTTCCCTCAAATCATGGTCTGTACCTTAAAATCGCCCCCATACCACCAAAGGCCTTTAAAAGTTGGACTCCTTCCTCTGTCTCGGTCGATATTATTTCCACTTCAGAGCCTACTGTCTCGGCAATTTCCACAAGATCATCAATAAGATCCTTGGAATCAACTATTTTCATTTGATCATTACACTTGGGACAGTCAATAGTTTCCTCCCTTTTTATTGTTAAATCCATTTTATAATTGCAGGATGGACACTGGTAAGTGGCTCTCTTTGCTCTGAGATCCTCTGATAATAAAAGCACTTCCACAGCCCCCATTTGGAGATAATTCCTCACTTCATCTTCACCATAGGCTGCCAGTCCATCTTCACTTATGAGTTCGCTGAGAAACCTCTGAACTAATTTTTTCTCCCTCATCACATCAATCTCTGTTAAAACATCCATTGATTTGTCTATAACTTCCCTTATACCAAATTCACCAGTATAGGACGTGTCAACTGTTGTTATAATCTTCTTCTTAACCTCATGGTGTAAGTAATCCCCTTTTACAAAATCCTCCTTTGTATGACCCGGACCCCCTATGATAATCCCTTTAAGGTCAGGGATTGATAAGAAAGCCTCGTTCATATGCTCTCCTATCCTTTTGAGGAATTCATGTGCTGCCAGTTCTATCAGACGATCGAACCTTCGCTGTGACTGACCTCCAGCCTTGTGCTTTCCTGGAACACCACTTGTAAGGGTTTTCAAAATTTCAATCCGCTTACCCTTTAAAAGCGCTATCGTAGCCTCTTTACGGTCGAGAACAGCTAAACCATAGATTTCTTTCTCTTCTAACATCTCCTTCAAGGGTTCGAGGTAAAATTCGGAATTACAATGATATATATAAGTTTTTATAGGTTCTGGTGGTTCGAAAACATATGTTTCCATCTTTTCTGTGCCCGGCCCTCCACGGGGTATCATACCAACGAACATTACAAGACCATTCTTTGGCGGGCGTGGGAACAATTTTAAACGTTGCATTATAACCTCTATAGCTGATTGAACATTCTTTCTCGTCTGTTTACTCTTAATATTAGCACTTTGACTTAATTCTTCTCTCATATGCTTAGCCACGTCGCTTATCTGCCTATCAGGGGGTATATATACTGATACGAGTTCAGTGCCCCTACCCTTCTTTTTCGCAAGCTCCTCTAAAGTCCTTCGAAATTCATAAAGTTTCTTTGATGATACTTTACCCAAACAGATCACTCCTTTCTAAAAAAATTTTAATCCTATAATAGATTATCCACAACAAATAATATAATCTAGTAGAAAATTTTTTATAAAAATTTACGGTGGACACCATGAAGATAGTGATTACAATAGGCGGATCTATTATAATGGAAAATTTCAATCCAAAAATCTTCAAGGAATATGCTAGGATCTTAACATCACTACAAGATGATAACAAGATATTCATAGTTATAGGTGGGGGCCAACCTGCAAGAGATTATATAAGATTAGCAAGGGAGCTTGGAGCCAACGAAGCTCAATGCGACAATATTGGGATAGAGGTCACACGACTCAATGCAAAGATGCTTATAACGGCCCTTGGTGAGAAAGCCTATCCTATGGTACCTCACAATTTTAATGAAGCACTTGAATATTCTGCAACAGGTAAAATTATCGTTATGGGTGGGACAGAACCCGCCCATAGTACAGATGCAGTTGGTGCCATACTCGCCGAACTTGTGGACGCTGATATACTCATCAACTTAACCTCGGTGGATGGATTTTATGATAAGGATCCTCACAAGTATCCTGATGCCCGCTTCTATAAGGAGATAACAGCTACCAAGATGCTTAATCTTTTCAAGGATAAAGATTGGAAAGCAGGAACTTATGAGTTCCTTGACTTAACAGCAATCCATATTATAAGAAGATCAAATATCAAAAGTATAATAACAAATGGGAAGGATCCTATGAACCTTATAAGAGCATTGAAGGGTGAGGTCGGCACAAAGATAATCCCAGAATAGGGAAAAATGGAGGATTAGATGATGGTAGAACCACATAAACATTGTCCAGTCTGTGGAAACCCCATACCATTAGATGAGAGGGCCTGTTCCAAAAAATGTGCAGAGGTTCTTTTAAAAAACCAGCAAAGGATCATGAGAACAAGACTCATATTCTATATTGTACTAGTAATATTCATTGTAGTCTGGCTCTTTGTAGTATTAAGAAAATAGGATGACAAGACCATAAATAATCAGGATTATACCTATAATCACCCCTAGGAATACTGGGTTGAAGGCTAGTATGCCCACGACAAAATATATTAATCCCACGAGTATACCCATAACCCCAAGGGTTCTTGTAACATGCGCATCCCATGCGGATAAAACAACTATAAAACCGGCTATGATGAAAAGCAAACCTGTGACATATAACCAGAAACCTGCAAAGGTGCTTATGAGGATTATCTGGAACGCTAACAAGGCTCCTACAAGGATTAATAAAATCGCGAAGATGAACCAGAAAAGAGAAAGTCTCCTATAATATCTTTCCTTTAACGCGTTTAGAATCATCCAAACCCCGATCAAAGCCAAGATTATACCTGAAAACATGCTAATAGCCTTCACACCCCCCACTGGGGATATGAGGAAAATAATACCTAAAATAAGGGATATCAAACCTGCCCATTTCTTGGATACCATCTGATACACCACATTATTTATATTTCCCCAATGATTCATAAATCTTATCCCCCCCCATACAGATTCATATGAGGAGGTAGTATTATCATCCGCAACTTATATGAGCATGTTAATATGAACCGTTTAAGGATCACAGGCATAATATTCATGATAATAGGGATAACATTACTTATAAGTGACATCATAGACCCTATCATAACCCCTTTTACCCATATATTCCTCATGGGATCCTCAGAGGGAAAAGACATCATACTATTCTTCATAATGGGGAGCATGTTAATTCTAAGCCCCTATATCAACCACGGAAAGAATAAAAATTTTTACCTATCCATTACTATAATATTAACCATTTCAACCTACCTCCTAATAATCATGATGGAATTCCTAATAAGGGCCAAAATAGGCATAAACCCATACACAACATTCGTAACATTTAACCCGGCAACTACAACAAGCATAACACACAGTCACCTCCCCAAAGCAGCCCTAAGCCCCCTCACAAAACTAATAGCCCCCACCCACATACACACCGCATCATCCCTCACAGAATATACTCCACCATTTCTCCTCCCATGGCTGCTTATAAATCTACCCCTCATTTACGTTCTCGGCCTTCTCTCCCTGGGAGACCGCCGAGACTTCCATAAGATTATACTCATATTCGCGATAACCACAACTATAATAGGTATAATAGATGGTGGTCTTTTCTCCACACCCGCAATGGTAGGCCTTTCAGGCATGCTAGGTATGAGAGCTTTGAAGGTCCCATTCTCCCCAAGGAACCTTATAAACCCTTCTATAATCATAGCCTCACTTATAATCCTAAGGATAATAATAGGTCTAATGTTATCAACACCAGAATACTATGAAGTAACCCTACTCCAACCAAGGGAAAATATAGACTTGGAAAACTTCAAAGTACTTTCAAGTGAAAAAGTGGATGATAAGATGATAATAAGATTATCAGCAGACTACAATGAAATTAACCTAATAAACAGGCTTATAATCGCCCTTAATGGTAAGTGCCAAGGTTTCTTCATCACATGGAACTTCTACTCCTTCTTCAGGTGATGGGGATGAAACTCACTATAATCATACCCACATATAATGAAGAAGAATACCTTCCAAAGCTTCTTGAAAGCATAAAAAATCAAGACTTCAAGGATTATGAGATCATAGTCGCTGATGCCAATTCAACGGACAAGACCAGGGAAATAGCCAAAATGTACGGTTGTAAGATCGTTGAGGGAGGTTTGCCCGCGGAGGGTAGGAATAACGGTGCTAAAGAAGCCCAAGGGGAGCTCCTATTATTCCTCGATGCTGATGTTGTCCTAACTGAAGATTATCTTAAGGAGGCCATCAGAGAATTTGAAAACGAAAACCTTGGCATAGCCATAACCCAAATGATACCACTATCAACCAGAAAAAGGGATAAAATACTCCACGAGTTCGCGAATAGGTTCATGATACTCACAGAGTCTATAAAACCCCATGGAGCCGGCTGCTGTGGTATACTAACACGTAAAAAACTTCACGATAAAGTTGGAGGTTTCGATGAATCACTAGACTTCGGTGAGGACACGGATTACATAGAAAGAATAGGAAGGATAAGCAAATTCAAAGTCCTGAGAAAACCCCGCTTACTAGTATCCATAAGAAGACTTGAAAAAGAAGGATTAAAAAACCTAGCATTCAAATACACCAAGAGTACGATCTGCGATTTTTTAGGTAAAAGGTTAAGCGCTTCGGAATTAAACTATACCTTCGGACATTCCACAAAAAAACGAAAAAGGATCCTATACTCAGTATGTGGAGAAGGGATGGGCCATGCCATCAGAAGTGGTGTGATACTAGAAGAACTTGTCAAAGACTATGACGTGTTAATATTCGCAAGTGACCGAGCATACAAATACCTCAAAGAAAAATTCGAAAATGTCCACGAAATATACGGTTTCAACACAGTATATGAAAATAATGAAGTTAAAGACCTTAAAACTTTTCTAAAAGCTATGAAAACATTCCCAAGAGACCTTAAAGAAAACCTAAGCCTATTATACAAAACGGCCCGGGATTTCAAACCAGATGTTGTAATATCAGATTTTGAATTCTATGCAAGTCTCATAAGCAACATATTAAGGATACCCCTCATAAGCGTGGATAACATGCATGTAATAACCCAATGCAACATAGAATATCCAAAAAAATACAAAAAGGACAAGCTGAAAGCCGAAGCCGTTATAAGATCGTTTATAATAAGACCAAAACGTTATATTATAACGAGCTATTTCTTCCCCAAGATCAAAAACCCTGAAAAGGTCGTTATGTTCCCCCCAATCCTAAGAAAAGAGATAATGAATCTGAAACCATACTATGGAGACCATATATTCGTCTACCAGACAAGCAAATCCAATATTAGATTATTAAAAACTCTCAAAAAAATCAATAAGAAATTTATCATATATGGTTTCGACAAGGATAAAACCGAAGATAATTTATATTTCAGAAAATTCAATGAGAATGAGTTCTTCAACGACCTTAAATCAGCCGCTGCAGTGATCACCAATGGAGGATTCACACTTATAAGCGAAGCCCTCTACCTTAAAAAACCAATTTATAGCGTCCCTGTTAAAGGACAGTTTGAACAAATCCTTAACGCACTCTACCTTGAAAAACTAGGCTATGGCGAATTCCACGAGGAAGCAGATAAAAAATCAATTGAAACATTCCTAAAAAAACTCCCAATGTATAGAAAAAATTTAGAAAAATATGAAGGCGGGGATAACATGGCCCTCATAAAAGAACTTAAAAGGACTATTGAAGAACTCTCATAAAAATATTTTACAAGGTCACACCCATATCCAATTGTTCTGTCAATTCTTTATACCTGTTTCTTATTGTTACCTCGGTTACACCTGCAACTTCTGCAACATCCCTCTGTGTTTTCCTTTCACCAAGGAGTACTGATGCTATGTAAAGTGCTGCTGCAGCAACCCCAGTTGGGCCTCTACCAGATGTCAGACCCTTTTCCATGGCCTTTTCGATTATTTCAATGGCCTTTGATTGGACTTCCCCTGATAATCCTAATTCTGTTGCGAATCTTGGCACATAATCTACAGGTGATGTTGGAGGCAATTTAATGTTTAATTCACGTGTTAGGAACCTGTAAGTGCGGCCGACTTCCTTTTTACTCACTCTTGAAATCTCCGCGATCTCGTCGAGCGTCCTTGGAACATTGCATCTTCTACATGCGGCATAAAGTGATGCTGCAACCACTCCTTCGATACTTCTACCCCTTATAAGTTTGTTTTCAACCGCCTTCCTATATATCATTGATGCAGCTTCCCTCACGCTCCTTGGAAGTCCAAGATTTGAAGAATCACGATCCAATTCGCTCAGAGCATATGCTAAGTTTCTCTCTGTAGCGCCAGAGATTCTGATTTTTCTCTGCCATTTTCTTAGCCTGTACCATTGAGCCCTGTTCCTTGCTGGTATGTCTCTACCATAAATGTCCTTGTTTCTCCAATCTATCATTGTTGACAGGCCCTTATCGTGTATTGTATAGGTTAGAGGTGCTCCTACTCTCGTGCGTTTGTCGCGTTGTTCATGGTCGAATGCTCTCCATTCTGGGCCCATGTCTAGGAGGTTATCGTCTATGACTAATCCACATTTTCCGCATACTATCTCGGCTCTTTCATAGTCTCCTCTAAGGTCTTCGGATCCGCATTCTGGGCATCTTGTTTCCTTTTCAATCCTTGAAATCTCCCTTTTCGTTTTCATTTTTTCCTTTTTCGTTTTTTTCGCCCCCATTCTCTTTCTATATATAAATTTTCTCCAACTCGTTTCTCAATTTTTTTCGAATTTATTGCACGAACTGGTTTTATTAGAATATATGGCATTTTTGTCGGGCCGAAGACATCGTGGACTTTACCAAGCAGTTGGCCTTCTGATGTGAAGACCTTGGCTCTGAAGGGTGGTGTGCTCCTTGAACGTGCTATGATATTACCTCGTTTAGAAACGTGTGAAATTTTCCCAAGCACTCTCATAATTATAACCGAAAATTTTATATATTATAATCTTAAAGTGGTTATATATAAATTTTTCGGTAATTTTTGAATAGTGGCCACGCCTAAAAAAACTCCTATTCAAATTCTTTGATGATTTCTTATGATAATTCTCCCATAATATACTGCAGCGATAAAACCGAAAAAAGTCGGGGTTATGTAACTGGCTAACCTATCAATAACACTCGCTGCCATCACATAATCCGCCGATATACCAGTAACCGCAAAAAGGGCGACAAGTATACCCTCCCTCAATCCAAGAGAACCTGGAAGTAATGGTAAAAGTGATATTAAAATCCCCACAGTATAGATTATAATCAATGGAGCTATCGGAGGCTCCACGCCGATAGCCTGAAAACAAATATAAATACGAGTTAAATCAAGAAACCACATAATCAAGGAAAGTAAAAAACCTATTACTAACACCCTTCTGTCAGTTAATGCCATTGAAAATCCACTACTAAACCTATTAACATAAAAGATTATTCTATCCTTCAAATTTCCAAATTCAAATCTTCTACGAGTTATATTCCTAATGAAAGGTAAAACAGACTTCATTATACTCAAAACTATCCTCTGGGCTACATCCCGCCTAGTTCCAGCATAGATCGCCACTGAAAAAACTATTATGGTAAATATTATAAGGAAACTCACTATGAAACGAGTCCAAATAGAAACTTCCCATGTCATGATGAGAATAGCTGAAAGTAAAGATATTATAGCAAAGGGTATGAATTCAAACACTCTATCCGCGGTTGAGGATGCGAAACCTATCTCAAAGGGCGTTCCCCTAAGTTCAAAGAGAAGATAAGCCCTCAAAGGTTCCCCCCCAGCAGCCCCTGGGGTTATATTATTCCCAAAAATGCTTGCAAGTAACATGAAAAATAAAGAAGAAAACTTAGGAGACTCATCTACAAGGTTAAGTATCAACCGCCAACGAAAAGTCCACAAAACAAGTATCATACCCTCAAACACAAAATTCAAAACCAAAAAAGACGGATCAACCCCCTCCAGTGCTAAAAGTATCTTATTAAAACCAGCGAATAAACCTAGAATGAATATTAAAATTGCAACAACCAAGAATGATAATATAATAGTCTTTTTATGCTCTCTTATATAATCAAAAATGCCTTGACCCTCTTCCATCCTCTAAACTTCCCATGAGGGTTATTTTAAACCAAGAATCCTTGAAAGTGGGATACCATCCTCTATTTGCCTTCTTATATCAGATTCCTTATCCTTTATCCTTAAAGCCTCTTCCATTACAATATCTAGGAGTTCTCGGGGGACTATCACTATACCAGAATCATCACCAAAAACATAATCCCCAGGCCTGACCTTCACACCTTCACATTCCAATTCAATATTCACTTCACCCAAGGCCAGAGGTTTTCCCGCATTTGGTACAACCTTCTTCGAAAAAACAGGAAAATCCAATTTGCCAATAGCATCAAGGTCCCTACAAGCCCCATATATGATAGTACCAGCAATCTTTTTTTTCTTAGCGGTTTTAGATGTTAATTCACCCCACACTGCATTATCATCCCCTTCGGCCATTATAAATATAACATCTGATTCACTTGCACAATCAATGGCTTTAACTGACGTCCCCCAATCATAATCTTTCGTCTTCGCCGTTACTATAGGTCCGAAGATTTTCCTCTTATTCAATGGTCTCAAGGAATGTATAGCACCATTATAACCAGAAATCTTATGGAGAGCATCAGAAATTTGGGGTGTTGAAAATCTAAAAAAGGGAGCTTTTTCACCAGTAAAATTTTCAAGAAGTTTCCTAGGTGATATTTTACCCTCTATCTTCATAAGATCAATCCTGTGGTGTTGTAACCTCTTCCACCATGACTTTACCAGCCACGACCTCATCTACACTGTGTATTGATCCACCATACTTTTCAATGGCCTCTGTTATCTCCTCAAAATCTAGGTCGTTTCCTTGTATGGTTACCTTAATGTTCTCTGTTTCCTTGTCAATTTCCATAAGGGTTATATTAACGCCCTCAACACCCTTAAGCTTGCTCAAATATATTGCATAATATGGGATTATAGGATCATGGGGTTTTAGTATGTCCAACACGATCCTAATAAGCCCTTTCGCCACCTTATTTTCCTCCAAAAAATTTTATTACCTTTTCCTTAATTTTCTCTATTAACTGAGGAGATATTTAAAGTTTATAGTCCCACTATGGAATTGGCGCTCGCCTATTCTTTAGATTTATTTAGATTTATATATTAGTATATCATATAATATAGATACTAATGGTTATTAAAGGTTTTAACATGACACTGGGAAGATTACAGCGCTTGAACGAAGAACTAGAGGAACTTAGATATTGCAGTAAACAAGGGATACCAATTCTGATAGAAGGGAAAAGAGACGAAGAAGCTCTTCAAGAACTTGGAATTCATGGCAAATTCGTAAAAGTTTCAGGGTCATCATCAAATTTATCCGAAATTGCAGATTCGGTTGCCAGATCATCATCAATGGTGATAATTCTCACGGATTTTGATAGGAAGGGTAACCAACTGGCAAAGAGACTCCGGAGAGAATTAGAGAGCCTAGGCTGTTACCCGAATTTACAGATACGCAGAAGGATAATGGGGATGACAAGAAAATACATAAAAGACATACAAAGTCTTCCCAAATACATACAAAGACTAGAGATGGAGATCTCCCCATACCATTTCCAAACCTCCATCTACTAACAACCAACAAACTCATGGGAGGATTATTATGGGAAAAGAGGAAATAAGCACAACTAAATACCTTATTCACGCTCAAATTAACGCTAACGGGATTGTTGAAAAACCAGACGTAGTAGGCGCAATATTCGGACAAACAGAAGGATTACTAAGCAACGACCTAGACCTTAGAGAATTGCAAAAAACAGGAAGAATAGGAAGAATCAAAGTCAACATAACATCAAGAGGCGGTAAATCAAAAGGAGAAATAATAATACCATCAAGCCTAGACAGAGTCGAAACAGCCATACTAGCAGCATCACTAGAAACCATAAACAGAGTAGGACCATGCGAAGCCTACATACAAGTTACAAAGGTCGAAGATGTAAGAGCAGTGAAAAGAAAAAAAGTAGTTGAACGTGCAAAGGAAATATATGCCAGTATGATGGAAGAAGTGGCGCCAGAAAGTATCAAGATGATAGAAGAAGTCAAAGAGGCCATGAGAGTCCATGAAATAACAGAATACGGTGAGGAGAAACTGCCCGCAGGCCCCAATGTAGCCACATCAGATGCAATCCTAGTCGTGGAAGGAAGATCAGACGTCCTAAACCTCCTAAAACATGGTATAAAAAATGCAATCGCAGTCGAAGGCGTGAACATACCCAAGACTGTCGCAGAACTCACCCGCAAAAAAACAGCAACGGCCTTCGTAGATGGTGACAGGGGCGGAGAACTCATCCTAAAAGAACTCCTACAAGTAGCAGACATAGACTATGTTACAAGAGCCCCCAAAGGAAAAGAAGTAGAAGAACTCGGAAAAGACGAAATAATGGTCGCCCTCAGAAACAAGGTCCCAGTAGAACAAATCTACCACGAACTAGGCATGCCAGCGAAAAGCAAAAAAACAGAAGACAAAATGGTATTATTAAAAAACATCCTCGAAGAACTAGAAGGCTCAGGTAACGCTGAAATCCTAGATGACGCCCTTAACATCCTAAAAGAAGTTAGAGTCGAAAACCTTTACGACGAATTAAAGAATGTCAACAACCACCCATATGCAATAGTATTTGATGGTGTGGTAACACAACGTTTAGTTGACATATCATATGAGAAGGGAGTAAAATATTTAGTAGCCATAAGAAGTGGCGAAGTCGCGAAAAAACCCCAAAACATCAAGATAATAACAAATAATTGAAGGATTTAAAATGTATGTTGACATGCGGAAGGAAACCCTAGATGATATTGAAAGTACAGAGGATATAAAAATACCAGAAGATCCCCTAGAGAGAGTTATAGGCCACGACAATATAATGCCAATGATTAAAATTGCCGCGAAACAGAAAAGAAACCTATTACTCGTCGGCCCCCCGGGCATAGGTAAATCACTCCTTGCACAGGCAATCTCATACCATCTACCCAAACCATCTGAGGAGATAATAGTCGTACACAACCCAGAACAACCCGAAAGACCATTCGTAGAAATTAAAACCCGGAAAGAGATAGAAAACGAACTATTAGAAATGGAAATGGCCGAAGGGGAGTTAATAGACCCTCAAAGCGCTCCAGATGCTGTGGCTGAGAGGCTTGGGTTCAAGTGCGTCCACTGTGGCGAATATAGTAGCGCATATACCAGCATATGCCCCAAGTGTGGAGGGGAAAAATTCGCCCACATCAACGCTAGACGAAAACACCTCGGGGATTTGCTGGGAATGTTCGAGATGAATTCCAACAACCTCAAAGTCCCCCAAAAGAGAGTTACAACAACAAGGATAATAAATGGTGTAGAAGAAGTAGTCATCTACGAAAGAGTGGGCGGAGACGAAATAAAGGTGCTCGACCAAAGAGCATTAGAAAAGAGAAGACAGATGGTGGAAGAAAAGCCAAGAAACGTAATAGTCCCATTAGAGCGGAAAACATTCATCCAAGCAACAGGAGCCAGTGAAACAGAACTCCTAGGAGATGTGAGACACGACCCCTACGGGGGACACCCAGACCTTGGATCACAACCCTACGAGAGGGTAGTACCAGGAGCAATACATGAAGCACACGAAGGAGTACTATTCATAGACGAAATAGTCCACATTGCAAGCCTACAAAGATACATATTAAGTGCAATGCAAGACAAGACATTCCCAATCATCGGAAGAAACCCCCAAAGTGCCGGGAGCTCCGTTAGAGTTGAAAATGTCCCATGCGACTTCATATTTATAGGTGCATGCAACATCATAGACTTACAATACATATTACCACCCCTCAGGTCAAGGATACAAGGTGAAGGCTATGAGATACTCATGAACACAACAATGCCAGACACCCCAGAGAACAGGGCAAAACTAGCACAATTCGTAGCACAAGAAATAGAAATAGATGGCAAAATACCCCCTGCAAAAGTAGACGCAATAGAGCTCATAATAGAGGAAGCAAGGAAACGTGCAAGGGTCATTGACGACATGGAAGATTCATTAACACTCAGACTCAGAGACCTTGGGGGAGTTGTGAGAATGGCAGGAGACCTTGCAGTAATGGAAGGAAGCGAATACATAACAAGCAAACATGTACAAGCCGCCATAAAAAAAGCCATCCCAGTAGAAGAACAGATAATAAAAAAATACAAAAGCTATGAGAACGCACTCCAAAAAGATCTCACAAGTTCCCAACACATACGCAAATTCCCAGAACACCATGAAAACATAGACAGAAGCTACATGTAATTTCTAAACTGGGTCCACACAGATAAAGGGGAACTTGAATATGGAAACTAGAAGTGGCCCACAAAATATCCTCAAAGACTTCCCTGAAATGATAGAAGACTATCTAATCGACCTAGAAATTAGAAATTATTCCCCAAACACCATAAAAACTTATAAATCCATCATAGACAATTTTTACAGGTTCTTAATTGAAGAAGGGTCGGATAAAAACATTCTAAGATCATTCAAGAAATATATAAGATATCTGAAAAGGGAGAAAAAAGTATCCCAAAATTACATATACCTTGTAACTATAGTTGTTAAAAAATTCTTCGAATTCCACAAAATGGAGCACCTAAAAGATATTAAAACCCCAAAAAGGGCAAAATCACTCCCAAAATCACTGAACGAAGATGAAGTGAAAAAACTAATAGATGCTGTGCAGGCCATAAGCGACTCAAAACAGCAAAAATTTACAAAAACACGAGACAAACTCATACTCTCACTACTTTATTCTTCAGGATTAAGAGTCTCGGAACTTGTATCCCTCAAAGTAAATGACATAGACCTTAAAGATAGGACAATACGCATAAGGGGTAAAGGTAACAAAGACCGCATAGTACTATTCGACCAAAAAACAAAAAAACTAATCAAAGACTACCTCAATGAGAGAATCCATGAAAGCGAATACCTATTCATAAACCGCTTCGGCAAACCACTAACAGCACGCTATGTCCAGATAACCATAAAAAATTATGCGAAAAAGGCAGGGATCAAGAAAAAAGTGACACCGCACATACTAAGACATTCATTCGCAACACACCTCCTAAAAAACGGTGTTGACATAAGAGCCATACAACAACTCCTCGGACACTCCAACCTGTCAACAACACAAATCTATACAAGCGTAGACATGGTAACACTAAAAAACCTTTATGACAAGGCCAAACTCCTATAAAAACCATACTTCCACTGTAAAAAAATTAATCTTCCAGTTAGGGGATAAGTTTTATATACTATAATATAGTAAGTTTTATACCACACATATATATCAATAAATTTGAATATATTAATGGAGGTATTTTTTGTGGTGCTGCAAGAACTCGCCGATTACATAACATACAATCTCCTCGGACTTGAACCTTCATCACACCTTGGAAGTGCTGTGAACTTCTTTATCTATGACACGACAAAAATACTCATACTCCTCACAGTCCTAATATTCGCCATATCATTTATCAGAACATATATACCACCACATAAGGTTAAAGAAACCTTGGAAAAGAGGCATAAATATACAGGGAATATAGCAGCAGCCCTTGTAGGAATAATAACACCATTCTGTTCATGCTCAGCAGTACCACTATTCATCGGGTTCGTCGAAGCAGGAGTACCACTCGGCGCAACATTCTCATTCCTCATATCATCACCCCTAATAAACGAAATAGCAATAATACTCCTCCTAGGTTTATTCGGCTGGGAAATAACAGCCATATACATAATATCAGGTTTGATAATAGCCATAATCGGCGGCATAATAATAGGAGAATTAAGATTAGAAAACCAACTCGAAGATTATGTCTATGAAACGCTCGAAAAGCTGAAGAAACTTGGAAATCCAAACATTGAAACACCAGACCCCACTTTGAAGGAAAGATACATCATAGCAAAAAACGAAACAAAAGACATACTACGAAGAGTAACACTCTATATTATCATAGCAATCGCTATAGGCGCATGGATCCACGGATACGTGCCACAAGACTTCCTCATAAAATATGCCGGTCAAGAAAACTTCCTAGCGGTCCCTGTAGCCGTTCTAATAGGAGTACCATTATATTCAAATGCAGCAGGAACCATACCATTAATATCAGCCCTCATCGAAAAAGGCATGGCCATTGGAACAGCACTAGCACTTATGATGTCAATAACTGCACTTTCACTCCCAGAGATGATAATATTAAGGAAGGTTATGAAACCAAGACTACTCGCTCTATTCATAGCAATACTTGCAATTTCCATAACAATAACTGGTTACATATTCAATTTCATATTATAGAGGTGAATAAGAGATGAAATTAAGAATTTATGGAGTTGGATGCGCAAACTGTGAAATACTTGAAAAAAACACCAAAGAAGCTGTAAAAGAGCTTGGAATCGAAGCAGAAATCGAAAAAATAGACGACATTGACGCGATATTAGAATCTGGTATAACAGCCCTCCCAGCGCTCGCAATAGATGGTGAAATTAAAGTCATGGGTAGAATAGCGTCAAAAGAGGAGATAAAAAACCTCCTATCCTAATGGTGGTGATATTAATGGCAAAAGAAGAGAAAGGTTTCGAAGCCAAAATCAAAGCCATGACAACTGGCGGCTGCGCATGCATGACAGGAATCTTGGAAAAGAAAGCTTCAACCCTAAAAAAAGTGGTATGTAAAGGATGCGGGAAAGTGTTCAGGACAAACAGGGACACAGAATACTGCTATGATTGTCAAAAGAAATTGGGCCGATAAATATGAAGATCGCATTCATTGGAGGAGGAAGGATTGTAAGAATAATCCTAGATGGGCTTAAAAGGGCTGACAGTCTACCAGAGAGTATATCAGTCTATGACAAAGATGAAAAGGCCTTGAAGAGACTGGAAAGGTTCCCGATAAGTACTGGAACAGATAATAGGAAAGCAGCAGATGCGGACATAATATTCTTAGCTGTTCATCCTCCCATTATAAGATCCGTCCTCCAAGAGATAAAAGGATCCTTAAAAGACGATTCCATAATAGTGTCACTCGCTCCTAAAGTGACCATTAAACAAATACGCGACCAGACAGGATCCCAGAAAGTAGCGCGTATAATACCAAACGCGCCCTCCATAATCAACAAAGGATACAATCCAATCACATTCTCCAAGAGTATAAAAAGAAAAGAAAAAGAGAAACTACTAGAAATCTTAGAGCCCCTCGGAGAATTCCCAGAAGTCGACGAGGATAAACTCGAAGCATACGCTGTTATAACAGCAATGGGCCCCACCTATTTCTGGTTCCAACTCATAGAACTTGAAAAGTTAGCCAAATCCTTTGGAATGGATACTGATGAGGCTAAAAAGGCCATAGAAAAGATGGTGAAAGGAGCAGTTGACGTCCTTTATCATTCCCAACTCAAAAGAGATGAAATCCTAGACCTTATACCAGTAAAACCTCTAGGTGAAAGTGAGGCTGAAATAAAATCCATTTACAAGAACAAGCTAAATGCCATCTTCAAACAATTAAAAGGATAAGATTATGGTAATAGAAGTTAAAGGTCTCAGCAAAAAGTTCGGGGACATCCAAGCAGTAGACAATATAAGCTTCAACGTCAAAGAAGGTGAAATATTCGGGTTCCTCGGACCCAACGGAGCCGGTAAAACCACCACCGTAAGGATGTTAACAGGCATAATAAAACCAGATAATGGCCAGATAAACATCCTAGGCCATGATATGATAAAAGATCCTATAAAAGTTAAAGAAAAGATAGGAGTTGTCCCAGAAACCTCCAACGCATACATAGATATCACAGGCTGGGAAAATATGATGCTCACCGCCGGACTCTATGACATGCCCAAGGAAAAGGCTACCAGACGCTCAAAAGAACTCCTAGAAGATTTCGACATTTACAATAGAAGAAACTACAAGGTTAAAGGCTATTCTAAGGGGATGAAACAGCGGCTAATACTCTGCATGGCACTTCTACACAACCCTCTAATTTTATTTCTTGACGAGCCCACAAGCGGCCTTGATGTTCAAAGCAGCATAAAAATAATAGAGAAACTTAAAAAGATAAAAGAGGAAGGTAAAACAATCTTCCTGACAACCCATAACATGTGGGAGGCCGAAAAACTCTGCGACAGGATAGCCATAATAAACAAGGGAAAAATCGCGGCAATAGACAAACCAAGATTCCTTAAGGAGATAACAGAAGAAATGAAAGAGATTGAGGTAATATTCGAAGAAAAACCCGACCTTGAAAAACTAAAAAAGTTTGTCAGCATAATCCGTAGAAAAGATAAAAGTTTCATAATAGAATCTGAAGACATGACTGATACTATATGGAAGATAGGTAAATTTGCAATGGAAAATAATCTCCAGATAAAATCATTAAATACTCTCACACCCTCACTAGAAGAGGTCTTCATAAAAATAATAGAAGGGAAATAGATTGGGCCAATTAAACCGTGCGCTGACCATAACAAAAAAGAACATCCTCATATATTATCTGAAAGGGCCAGTTATAATATTCGGCGTTCTCATACCAGTATTCTTTTTCTTGGCCTTTATAACTGGGGGTAAACAGTTACCTTGGAGTTTCCTTATAAGTGGACTTACAGCCATGACAGTATTTTTCACCGCAACATCAGTATCCCCAGTAATAATGCCCTGGGAAGCCCAAATGAACACATTAGAAAGACTCATAGCATCCCCAATTTCAATCTACGCGTTAATATTCGGCGACTTATTAGCATCTATTTGCTTCAGTTTCATGATAACCATCATACCCATAATATTAGCATTAGCCACGAATGTAACAATCATGGATCCGCTAACTTTAATCTTGGGGATAATATTGGCTTCTATATGTTTTTCAGCGCTTGGAACGCTATTATCAACCCCAAGAACAAATCTTCCATCTAATATCATGATGTTATCATCTTTAATCAAATTCCCCCTAGTATTTATAAGTGGCATATTCATACCAATAGAAAGGATGGGCTGGGGAAGCTACATAGCCCTATTCTCGCCACTAACCTACACCATGGATATTATAAGATATTCAATGCAAGGAACCCATGCATATCCCATAAACATTGACATACTCGCCATAATCATCTCTATCATAATCTTCCTCACAGCCTCTGTAAAACTACACGAAGCAAACATACCATACAGAATATAGGGAGGTAAAAAATTATGTACAAGAAAATATTATTAGCCACCGATGGATCTAAATGTTCCAAGGTCGCTGCAGAACATGCTATTAAAATCGCTGAACAGAATAATGCAGAGTTAATAGTCCTAACAGTGACTGAAACATACCCGGTTGAAAAACTTCCAGTTGAAGACCTAACGCGTAAAGTGATCCAACTCTTCAAAGAAGAATCAGAAAAGGCCCTCCAGGATGTTGAGGAGATGATAAAGGAGAGAGGGTCCCCTATAAAATTTGTCTTGAAGAATGTTGAAGGAAAAGCTGCAGATTCAATCCTCAGAGTCGCTGAAGACGAAAATGTTGATCTTATCGTTGTTGGAGTTTCAGGAAAACACGCCCTTGAGAGATTCGTGCTTGGAAGCGTGTCCGAAAAAGTGGTGAGAAACGCACGAGTCCCAGTGCTCGTGGTTCGTTCAAAAAAAAAGAAATAGAGAGTTAAAATGAAATCCGATACTAAAAGGCCGACTAATGAACAGATCAAAGAACTTAAGGCGATTTTGTCAAAAATCCCGGATGATGAAACGCTTGAAAAGAATGCCTCCATTATAAAAGCGTTGGCCGATCCTACAAGGCTTAAAATAGTATACCTTCTCCAACATGGGGAACGTTGCGTATGTGAAATAATAGAAGCCCTTAAAAGGCCCCAACCGACAATATCCCATCACTTAGCCATCCTAAAAAATGTTGGGATTCTTAAATGGAGAAAAGAGGGTATATGGATACATTACAGGTTAGCAGATGAAAAAATACTAGAGCTTATAGAAAAACTACTCAAAAAAATAAAATAAACGCCAAAAAACCTTTTTTTGAAACTTAATAGTAATATCCCATCCCAGGGATGAGTTTTCCTGCTTTTCCAAAAAGGGGGGTTCGCACCCTTGTCATCCCCCATTCAAAGGATTTCATGGGAGGGTCATAATCTCCAATAGGCTCCCCTGGGCTGTCCCATCTCCCTACACACATCCTATATAAAATTTCCGATAAGGGCAGAAACATTGAGAAAGATTTCATACTCGAGTTATATAATACTATTACACTTGTTGGATGGGAGAGGTTAAATTTCATGAAATATGGGGGGAAAAATTTTATAAAAGCTAATCATGAAATAGATCACTTGACAGTTCCCATTGGAGGACTTAACGTGAACTTGGAAAATTATTACAGGAAACGTTACATGTTATTCAGATGGAGGAACAGCCAATCCTTCGTTAATAAATCTATCATGGCATTTTTCATGGCATGTCTAACAGGTTTAATGGCCCAGATTGTAATCCCACTCCCATGGACACCAGTACCCATAACAGCCCAAACATTCTCTGTTCTAATTTCGGGAATACTCCTGGGAAGATATTGGGGTGGTTTCAGCCAACTACTCTATGTATTATTGGGCATCAGCGGAATACCATGGTTCGCAGGAATGAAAGGCGGTTACAGCATCCTACTGGGGGCTAGTGGAGGATACTTGATAGGTTTTATAATAGCAGCGCTTTTCCTAGGCCACTTCGTTGACAAATACGTAAAGTCTCGGAATTTCATCCCGATGTTTGGTCTAATGCTCTTTGCAAACTTCATCCTAATATATGTACCCGGACTCCTCGTTCTAGGTTTCTGGGTGTACACAGTAAAGGGAGTCATTCCAACAATATGGGAGCTCCTTGTCATGGGTCTTCTACCATTCATCGTCGGGGATATATTCAAAATTATGGGAGCTTCCGCACTCACAAAGGCTATAACACCCAAGGAACCCTATGGTGAAGAAGTTGACATCAAAACAGGATGGTGATTGCCCCGAACTTCAGATAAGAGCACACCATCTTCTATGTATGGAGGGATTCCAAGGGTATGGATATGATAAGATTTTCACAGAAAACCTCCGAAATATCATCAGAATTCTAAAAGAGTATCCTAGGATCCCAGTTACAATAATAAGTGAAACTGATGAAATTTGTAAAATGTGTCCCAATAAAAGCAAATGTGATGGGGATGAAAACCTAAAGGCCAAGGATCAGAGGCTAATTAGACACCTGAATCTCAATATGAGAGAAACTAGATGTTACAATGAATTGCGTTCTTTAATTTATGAAAAGATAAATTTCAAAATCTTGGATGAGATCTGTGGCGCTTGTCAATGGATCAACAAATGCAAATTTTACCTTAGCCAAAAAGAAAAACTCATAGAAGATATTTTTTTAAGAATTTTGCATGGAGTGATAGAAAATGAAAATACCAGAATATTTTAACCTTCTTGTAACCGTGTGCGGTCAGAAAGGTGGAGTTGGCGGCGAGGAACTTGTAGGGATGGAAGAACTTGAACTCGCACTACAAGATTATGAATCTCCACTCAACATTAAAGATTGCCAGTTCCCTAATGTAATCTTGGTAGATCTTGCAATGGATCCTAGGGAAGCTGTGAAGATTCTTGAAAATTCACCCACAACAGTAATATCAAAGGTAGTGCCCATAGAAGTGGTGGTTAAAACAAGAAAAGACAGCATCTTGGAAAAAGCAATTGCACTTGCAAAAGAGAAAACCCAACCTGGAGACTCATTCAAAGTCATATGCGACCTCAGAGGCAGAAAGTATATAAAAACGCCAGATGAGATAACAGAAGACCTTTCAGAGCTTCTAATGGATAAATTAAGCCTTGAAAGGGATGATAACAATCCAAAATGGATAATACAAATAGAAGTAGTAGGGGATAACACAGGCATCAGCATACTAAAACCCGACGAAATTCTCAAAAAAACATAATAACCAGGGGAAATTCCTCAAAGAAAATCTGCAAAAGTCAAATACCACTTTAGAGTTAACCGCAAATATCCTACGGGACGTGAAAATGGAAAAAAACACGGAAAAAGATTAGCCTATTCTTACAAGTGTTCATACTCGCCCCAATAATCCTCGACGGATTCTTCATACTAATAAGCATACCCCTACCCTTAAAACATATAACCTTCTCCACCATCATCATCTTCGACCTTGTTACAAGCATTGTTCTAGCCATCGTATACCCATTCCGTTTGAAACATAAAATCAACTGGAAAACCCTCGTTGTCTCCATCCCATTCTATTTTATTGGCATAGATCTTCTGGGCCTTGAACCAGCCTCATTAATTCTTAAATTATTGAATTTATTGAAAGTTTTCGGGTTATTTTTCGCTATAAAGGAACTTAGCGCATCTGTCATTGGATTTGTTAAAAAGAGCAAGTTAAGTTATGGATTGACCCTTTTCATATCCCCTTTTAATCATATTCACAATCATATTCTTTATAGAAGAGGCTCCTGTCAATCCAGCTGTTAATACCTATGAAGATTCCTTATGGTATGTGCTCCAGACGCTTACAACAGTCGGCTATGGTGAAATCACCCCAGTGACCATACTAGGTCGCCTAACCAGTTTTCTGGCAATGTTAAGTGCAATTGTAATTACAAGTCTTATAACAGCATCCGCAACCTCAACGCTCATCGAAAAAATGAGAGAGGAACGCGAAAAGCTCCTAGAGGAAAGAAAGTACCAGAAAAAGAATTGATGAACTACAAAGACGGCTTGAAAGGATCGAAGAATACAACCATAAACTCATGGAAATCCTAAAGAAAAAATAGCAGCCAATTTTCATTAACACAAGAAGCTGATAACCACCCTTTATTCTAGTTGGGACTTGTCATAGATTATAATCTCCTTCCTAGGATCGAGTAAAAGTTCATCCACTTACACTTAAGGATGAATTGAAAAAATTGTATTCCTTTAAATTGTGGTGGTACCTCTAAAGGTTCCCTGAGAGTCCTAATCTAAACTCATTTATATTTTCCATGTTAAAAAGTATGTTTGGGGGAATTTATATGTTGGAGATCACGGTTCATAGGATAAAAGGGGAATGTCCAGTTTATAAAGAAGGTGACAAGATTGTGGTGGATGACCCTGAAATACTCCTAGAGGAGACAGATGCACTTTGTACTCACGCACTTTCCACCATACTCCATTATACAACCATCCTTGAGAGGAACTGGTGTCCCGTGGAACTTGGACTAACTAAAGAAAATGACCCTGAAAATGCTTACATGCAATGTGTAGATCCCGGAGAACCATATACAAACGGTGGAACTGTAATATTCAAATGCAGGAGAATAGAGAGATGAAGTTCCAAGATTGCAAATTTGGAAGTGTGAAATACAATGGAAAAGAATACAAACATGACATTATAGTGCATGTAGACGGGACCATAACACCACGAAGAAAGGAAATTTCAAGGAAAAAATATGGCACCTCACACACCCTAGCACAAGAGGAAATCCAACAGTTACTCGATGAAAACCCAGACATTATAATAGTTGGATCAGGAGTCCATGGAGTCCTGAAACTTGGAGAAATCAGCATAAAAACCAAAATCATAAAATTACCAACATGTAAAGCCATAAAAGAATACAACAGCCTAATAGAAACCGGTAAAAAAGTGGCCGCCATAATCCACGTAACATGTTAAAAGCACGAGCCCCCTTGAATTGATCCCCACACAACACCATTAATTGTTGGTTTTTGTTAGCTTTCCCCATATCACAGAAACTATTATATTTTATCCATTGGGATATCACCTTGTGATGATAACAAAAAAATTCGCTGATTTTATAATATCATTAAAATATGAGGATATACCATCTGATGTTACAGAAAAAGCCAGATTATGTTTCATGGATTTTCTCGGAGTCTCTTTAAGAGGATCAAATGAAAAAAGTGGAATTTCCGCGCTAAAAGCACTCCAACCTACTCTTGGTAAAGCGACTATTATAGGCCATGGTCATGGAGACCCATTAAATGCAAGCCTAGTCAATGGTATATTTGCCCATAGCCTTGACTTGGATGATGGCCATAGAATAGCCCACTTGCACCCTGGAGCATCTGTCATACCAGCAGCGCTTGCATTAGCAGAAAAAGAAAAGGTCAAAGGAAAAGAATTTCTCACATCTATTATAATTGGCTATGAAATATGTCTAAGCCTAGGGATTATGATAAACCCACATCATCGTAACATGGGTTTTCATTCTACAGGCACATGTGGAACCATTGGAGCTGCAGCAGCCAGTGCAAAAATTCTTGATTTGAACAAAGAAGAAACATTAAATTGCCTGGGATTGGCCGGCACTCAAGCTGCGGGTCTTCTTGAATCAGATCATAAAGGTAGCATGGGAAAACATTTGCATGCTGGAAGAGCAGCCCAATCCGGAATATTATCAGCCCTCCTTGCCAGGGAAGGTTTCACTGGAGCCGATACCATACTAGAAGGTGATGAAGGATTCCTAAATGTTATGAGTTCAGGTTATGATATAAAGGATGGGCTGGGCCATTTTCATATCAGACAAGTTTATATGAAAAAATATCCTGTCTGTAGACATATTCACTCTACTCTTGATTCAGCATCGAAGATACTTAATTCTCTAAAGTTGAAATCTGTTGATGAAGCTATGGTGGATGAAGTGATAGTCAGAACATATAAAGTGGCAGCAGAACATGACAATTACAAACCAGAGAATATGGAATTTTTGAGACAGAGTCTACCAGTTTCCCTTGCATTATTTCTATTGAATGGTGATTTAAGATTAGAGCACCTAAAAGATTTCAAATTTGCACGTGAACTCGCCAAAAAAATCAGGATCGAAACTGACAGAAAACTGGACTCTCTCTATCCTGAAAAAAGACCATCAAAAGTCATCCTAAAATTAAAAGGTGAAAAGTCAGAAGCTTTAACAATGTTACCAAGTGGAGAGCCAGAGAATCCCCTTAAAAGAGATGATATCCTTAAAAAATTTAAAATGCTAAACAGTGAATACGATGTCAAAAAATTGAAGATTTTAAATGAGATGGAATCAACCCCTATGGATGAGCTAATGGACGAATTAGACTTGGGAGGGAACAAGCAATGAACAAAAATAGAAAATTCCTTGAAAATATTGGTATAAAGAGCGGATATCCTCTCATTGAATCAAAGAAAAGGTTTATGGATGGTTCACAGTACCGTTTCGAAGTTCCAGGTATACAAAAACCTTCAACCCTCAGAGCACTCATAAACGCCCTTGATGAATATGATGTGACAATCCATCGAGTAACCCAAACAAAGGGTATAATGCTACTCACAGACCAAGAAATCCAAGAAATGGTCGAAATAGCAGCAGATGCAAGAATAGAATTATTCCTAAGCGTAGGACCCAGGGCAACCTATGATACAAGTGCAACCGCGAAAACAAGAGAAGGTTCAAGGATAGGATATCGTCTCCGGGGCTACGAAAACCTATTATACGCACTAGAAGATGTTAAGAGAGCCGCTAACCTCGGAGTCAAAGGCATAGTAGTATATGACGAAGGAATGCTATGGGTGCTCAACAAGATGAGAAAATCAGGCCACCTCCCAAAGGATCTCCACTTTAAAGTCTCTGCACATTGTGGACATGGCAACCCAGCATCCGCCCTACTACTAGAAAAGATTGGAGCAGACTCATTCAATCCTGTGAGAGACCTCCAAATACCTATGCTAGCATCCATCAGAAACACCATAAAAATACCAATAGATTTACATACAGAGAATCCAGAATCTTCCGGGGGTTTTATAAGACACTATGAAGTGCCAGATATGATACGCTACGCCGCCCCAGTCTACCTCAAAACAGGAGGCTCAATCGCGAAAAAACACGGATGGGAAACCACAAAAACAGAAGCAAAGGAAAGGATAAGACAAGTACAACTCGTACAATCAATGATAGAAAGATACTATCCAGAAGCACGAGCCTCCCCAAAGGGCAGCGAAGACCTCGCAATACCGGTGGTCAAATGAACCTTGTCACAAGAGTGAAGAACGCCCTTATAAAAGCCAGTACAAGTTATACAAATGACGTTAGAAGAGCATATAAAAGAGCCCTTAAAAGAGAAGAGAATGAAAATGCAGCTTGGATGCTCAAACTAATCCTAGAAAATGAAAAAATAGCAAGAAAAGAAAAGAGACCGCTCTGTGACGATACTGGGATCCCCCATGTTATCATCGAAATCGGAGAAAAAACCACCCCACCCAATGATCTTCTAGTCCAGATCAAAAAAGGGATAAAAGAAGGATTAAAGGAATTACCCGGAAGGCCCATGGCAGTGAAAGGAGATGATATTCAACGTATAGAGCAGAGCAGGGGCCTATATGAAGATCCTTCAATGGTAATACCCCCATCTTTTCTAATAGACACGACAAACGAAGATAGCGTAAAGATTCATATTCTAATGCTAGGTGGGGGCCCTGAAATACGCGCCCGTACATATAGAGTTTTCCATCGCCATGATAACAGAAAACTATTTGAAGAAGTTCTAACATGGATGAAAACAGAGACTCCAATGTTAGGGTGCACCCCTTGCATCCCAATTATTGGCATTGGAAGAACTCATTTTGAGGCCACTTCCCTCATGCTTAAGGCCATGGCAAATGGGGACCTTGACAGGCAATCCGAAATCGAAGAATATCTAACAGAGGCACTTAATAGGACTGGTGTAGGTAGCTTAGGACTTGGAGGATCCGTAACAGCTTTGGGTTCCTTTGTCAAGATCGGACCCCAAAGAGCTAGTGGTGTTAGGATAGTTTCCATGAGGCTCTCTTGTTGTGCAGAGCCAAGAAGGGCGACTATAATATTATGAGGTGCTACCAATGGCAATAGAGAAAAAATCGCTTGAAAAAATATTCGATGTTAACGTCTCTCGCTGGAAGACTAGTATTAGTTGGATTGAAGAAGATTTTATAGTTACGCGCGGATATTTCCAAGAAGATTTGATTGGGAATGTTTCATTTGCTGATGTTGTCTTCTTATTGTTGAGGGGTAATTTACCTTCTAAGGATGAATCCAAGATGCTTGACGCTATACTCGTATCCTTCTGTGATCATGGTGTTACACCTCCTAGCACGCAGATCGCTCGTCTAGCAGCATCCACAGGTTCTCCTTTACATGCATCTGCAGCAGCTGGACTTTTAGCCTTTGGGAAGGAACATGCCGGGGCCATCCAAGAATGTATGAAACTCCTCCAAGAAACTCTAAAGAATGATGGTAAGGTTTCTCAACTTGCAAAGGAGCTCGTCTATGATTATCTAGAAAAGGATGAGAAGATACCTGGTTTTGGTCATAGGTATCATAGGAGAGATCCTAGGGCGGCTAGGATATTGGAATTAGCGAAGGATTATAAATGTATAGGGAGACATGCGCAGTTAGCATTGGAAATAGAAAAGGTTTTAAATCGGTTAAAGAATATTAGTATGAATATTGATGGTGCTAACGCGGCAATATTGTCAGATTTAGGATTCCATTGGGAGATTGGGACAGGCATGTTCATGATAGGAAGATTACCGGGGTTGATAGCCCATATAAATGAGGAAAAGGCAGAGGAGAAGCCCTTTAGGAAAACTTTGAACTTGGGGGACATAGAATATCATGGGAGAAAACCAGATAGGATAATGAGGGGATGAAATTCCTTTAGTGATTACTCATAAAATTTATGAAATTGTTATGGAAGAGGAATGAAATAGTAAAAGATAAATATACTCATAAAATAGACCTTTCACTATACAAAGGGTGGTTTAAATGGCAACAATCGCAGAAGCTATCATGGTGATAAAAAAGGCTGAAAATGATGCTAACAGGCTAATACAGGAGTCAAAGGATAAATCATCCCAGATGATTGAAGATGCTAGGGCGAAAGCTCTGGAAATCATAGAAAGTGCCAAAAAAGAGGCTGAAGATGAAGCAGAGACCATGATATATGAGTCAAGGGCGAGGGCTAGGGAGGAAGCGAGAGAAATTTCAAGCGAAGCTAAAAGAAAAACAGAAATCCTAAAATCCAAGGCCATGGATAAAATTGATGAAGCAGCAGAACTTATCCTAAAAACAATAATCTAGAGTTGAGTAAAATGTTTCTACCAGCAAGGATGCGCAAACTTAAAATTATAACATTCGAAAAATATACTGACCCCGTGATCCGATCCTTGCACGAAGAAGGAATAACACAAATAGATAACATATCAGAGCGTATACAAGAGGACCCCCAATGGGCCCAACTATTAAAACCTTCAAAACCCACACCCCAGACTACTAGGATAGCATCTCTCCTAATGAGAACAACTGGTATAATAGATTTCATGAACACATTAATAACCAAGAAAAAGAAGATGAAAGAGGTTATAAAAGAATTCCTCAACCCCCCAATCCCAAAAAAGAGGAAAGTAGAAGAACTAGATTCAGAATCATTAATAAAAAAAGCAGAAGAGGAATTATCAAAGGTTGAAACGAGGATAAAATCCCTAGAAAGTAAATTAAACCAATTAGACGCGGAGAAGGGAGATTTAGAATCTACTATCAGCCTCTGGGGGAAACTAGTCGATTTTGATATTGATTTTACCGATATAGAAGAGTCCAAGTACATAACAGCTATCGTAGGGAAAATGCCCATCGAAAAGTTCAAAAAGGCGCCTGAGAAGATAAAAGAGATAACAGACAAATTCGCAATCTTCGACATTGAAACAGAACCCCCAACCGAAAGAAAAATATTCATAATAACCTTAAAAGAACACGAAGACGCCATAGCAACCCTACTAAGGCGAATGGACTTTGAAAGATTTGAAATAGCAGGTCTCAAAGGCAAACCCTCAGAAGTGATCCGAAAATCCAAGGAAAGGCTCAAAGAAATCCACGAAGAAAGAAAAACCACAATAGAAGAAGTGGAAAAGATAAAAAATGAATGGGAAGAAGAACTCCTCATACTCAAGGAACAACTTACAATCGAAAAGGA
This sequence comes from Methanothermobacter tenebrarum, assembly GCF_003264935.1. Taxonomy (NCBI): domain Archaea; kingdom Methanobacteriati; phylum Methanobacteriota; class Methanobacteria; order Methanobacteriales; family Methanobacteriaceae; genus Methanothermobacter; species Methanothermobacter tenebrarum. The sequence continues at coordinate 100,305 of NZ_QLOE01000003.1, read as the reverse complement.
AAGAAACGAAATATATGCAGCCTTCGGCGAAACAGAAAACACAGTAATGCTAGAAACATGGGTCCCCCTCAAAGATTGTGAGAAAGCAGAAAAGATAATTAAAAAGGCCAGCGAAGACCATTGCGTTATTGAACGTGAAAAACCAAACCCTGACGATGACGTGCCAATACTCCTTGAAAACCCAAGATTCGCAAAACCCTTCGAAACATTCATAAAAATGTACTCACCCCCAAAATATAACGAATATGACCCCACAATCTTCATGGCAATAGTACTCCCATTCTTCTTTGGCTTCTGCCTTACAGACGCATTCTATGGGATAATAGATGCCCTAGTCGGGTTCATATTATACCGTGGCCCTGGGAAGGTTAACAAGTTCATGAGAAGTTTTGGCATAATATTCATGGCATGCGGCTTATGGGCGTTCATCCTAGGAATGGTCACAAACGGATTCTTAGGCGACTTCTTCCCACGCTTCTTCCACATAAACCTCCCAACAGTAATACCATTAATAGACGCGTTTAAAGAACCCCAAAACGTCCTCTTAATGGCTCTAGTCACTGGCGTGCTACATATAAACTTTGGACTTATAGTTGGCGCGAGAAACAATATAAAAATGGGTAACATGCGCGAGGCCATGGGATCACAGATAGTATGGCTCATACTCGAAGCTGGCATACTCCTACTTGCCCTAGGCTGGCTATTCAACATATTCCCATTACTAATAGCTGGGGGTGGTATAGCCGTCCTAGGGATCATACTATTGGTCTATTACAACGGACTCTTCGGACTTATCGATGCTTCAGGATTCCTAGGGACCATACTATCATATTCAAGACTTTTAGCCCTCTGTTTATCCACAGGGGGCATGGCCATGACAGTTAACATTGTCACGGAAATATGCGCTAATCTCATACCAGTAATTGGAGTGGCCCTAGCACCCATAATATTCGTATTTGGCCATATTGCTAATGACACATTCCAGAGTCTAGGTGCATTCATACACTCACTCCGTTTACATTATGTGGAGTTCTTCTCCCAATTCTTCATGGGAGGAAAAAGAAAATTCACGCCATTTAGTGCTGAAAGAAAACTTACCAAAATAGAGAGGTGAAAAAGAATGGTTGAGATTACACTAGGAACAGCTTTAGCAGCTGTAGGAGCTGGAATAGCTATAGCATTCGCAGGTTTCGGATCAGCTATAGCCCAGGGAAACGTAGCAGCTGCAAGTGTAGGTGCAGTTGCAGAAAAACCTGAAATGTTCGCAAGGGGCATTATATTCACAGCCCTGCCAGAAACACAGGCTATCTACGGATTCCTTATAGGAATATTAGTTATAGTATTCTCAGGAATCCTAGGTGGTGGTAAAGCACTTGGTACAACAGGCGGTATCATAGCCCTAAGCGCAGGTTTAGCCATAGGAGTTGCAGGTTTCGGATCAGCTATAGCCCAGGGAAACGTAGCAGCAGGTAGCGTAGGTGCAGTCACAGAAAACCCTGAAATGTTCGCAAGGGGCATTATATTCACAGCCCTGCCAGAAACACAGGCTATCTACGGATTCCTTATAGCAATACTCTTGCTCGTTGGTGGCGTTATGGGAGGAGGCTAAATAGATGGACCCTGGAGTGGACAAGATTGTCTCCAGCATAATCTCCGAGGCCCAGGAAAATGCTAACAAAATAGTCAGTGAAGCTGAAAAAAAAGCAGAATCCATAATAAAAGATGGTGAAAGAAGAGCAGCCATCGAAAAGGAGAAAATACTAGAAAATGCTAGAAAACAAGCCCGAATGCAATACCACCAGCTAATATCAGAGGCTAAAATGAAGGCCCGAAGGGCGGAACTGGAGGCGAGGGAAGAAGTAATCACCGAAGCGTTCAAAAGGGCTGAAGAAGAATTACAAAAAATAACATCTAGTAAAGATGAAAGATACATCCAATCATTAAAGAATATTATAAAAGAAGCCGCCACCGAAATCGGGGGAGGAGAACTGGTAGTCCACGTCAAGGAGGATGATAAAGAGAAGATAAGGGACTTGGATTCTATTGCAGAGGATGTTAAATCCGCCACTGGCAAAGATACTATACTCGAGCTTGGCGAAGCCATACAGACCATCGGAGGAGCCATAGTAAAGACCAAAGATGGGAGAATAGAGGTCAACAACACAATCGAAGCAAGACTTTCAAGGTTCGAAAAGTTTCTGCGTTCAGAGGTGGCAAAAATCCTCTTTGATTAAAAAAGGGAGAGATAATACATGATTGACAGCCCCACCATGTTAAAGGCGCTGATAAGTATAGTAGCAGCTGCAGGAGCCATCATCATAGTAGTACCCACAATAAAGTTTCTCAGGGACGTTGTACCATTCGCATATCCCACCGCAAGAGTGAGAGCAAGAATGGGGCGTCTATTCACAGACAGACAACTCGCAGAAATCATAGAAACCGAAAACCTTAAAGAATTCAAAAATTACTTGAGGGGCTTCCCAGATTATGCGAAATACATAGACGAGTACCCTATCGAAAAAGCCCTTGAAAGCCAACTCGCGGAAATCTACCAACTAATCACAGAAATAGCACCAAAAAGGCTGAAAAGAGTATTCGAGGTACAATCTAAAAAATGGGACATCAAGAACATAAAAAGTCTCTTAACAGCCAAAGATACTGGTTTAAGTCCAGAGGAGACAATGGACCTCCTAATACCCTTCGGCGAATTAAAAGACAAACTAGAAAAGTTAACAGACCTTAAAACAGTCGAGGATATAATAGCAGCCCTCGAAGACACAGAATATGGTCCAATACTCGAAGCGGCCTTCCCAGATTATGAAAAAACAGGGATGCTATTACCCTTTGAAGCCGCCCTCGATAAATATTACATGGAAACCATCCTAGAAGTTCTAGAAGAGATATCAATCCCCAAAGAAGATATTGAGATACTACGCACATATTTTGGCGCGCAAATAGACGCCACAAACCTCAAAATAATACTCCGCGCAAAAGCCGACAACCTCAAATACGAAGACATAAGCCCCTACATAATACCAGAAAGTTACCAACTACCCGAATGGAAACTAGAATACCTCATGGAAGCAGAAAACATAAAAGGCATGATAAGCGAATTAGAAGGCACAGACTATGGCCCAGTACTCACAGAAGCGTTCCCAAAATATGAAGAAACAGGATCACTGGCCACATTCGAGAGAGCATTGGAAAAATACATCAATGAAACCGCAAGAACCTTCGCACTAAAAAGACCCCTCGGTGTAGGTCCAATAATAACATTCCTCAGCCGAAAAGAGGCCGAAATCAAAAACCTCAAAGTAATAGCGCGCAGTAAAAGAGAACCAGCCTTCCCAGAACCCATACTTAAGGAGATGTTAATATGAGCACGCAAATAGCAGTAGTCGCAGATGCGGACACCGTAACAGGTTTCAGATTAGCAGGTATAAAAGAAGGACACGCTGTGGAAACCCCAAAAGAAGCTGAAAATATCATCAGAGACCTTATAAAAAAGGAAGTTTCTATTATAATCATCACCGAAAAAATTGGTGACGAATTAAGAGAATTTATTGATGAAACCACCGGATCACGCGCACTACCAATCATAATAGAAATACCCGACAAATACGGTCCCTCTGAAGAAAGGGTAGAACCCCTAAGAGAGCTTATCAAAAGAGTAATTGGAATAGAGTTGGTAAAATGATAAAGAAAGGAAAAATTATTAAAGTCGCAGGTCCCGTTATCATCGCGGAAGGAATGAGAGGAACACAAATGTATGAAATGGTAAGAGTAGGCGAAGAAAAACTGATAGGAGAAATCATCGAACTTGAAGGTGACACAGCCACCGTTCAAGTTTACGAAGAAACAACCGGTATCAAACCAGGAGAAACAGTGGAAAGCACAGGAGGCCCCCTCTCAGTAGAACTAGGCCCAGGGATCATCGGTTCCATCTTTGACGGTATACAAAGACCACTAGAAAACATCAAAATACTCACAGGAGACTACATACAAAGAGGCGTTGACGTACCCCCAATCCCAAAGGACAAAAAATGGGAATTCAAACCACTAGCAGAACCCGGACAAAAAGTACAAGGCGGAGACGTCATCGGAGAAGTTCAAGAAACCTCAGCAGTCACACACAGGATAATAATACCACCAAACATTTCAGGGACGCTGAAAAGCATAGAACCACAAGGAGAATACACAGTACTAGACACCATAGCAGAAGTAGAAACAGAAACCGGCACCGAGAAAATCCAGATGATGCAAAAATGGCCAGTTAGGAAACCAAGACCATACAAGAAAAAACTAGACCCTGACATACCACTCATAACCGGTCAAAGAGCACAAGACACCTTCTTCCCAGTGGCAAAAGGCGGAACAGCAACAATACCAGGACCATTCGGATCCGGGAAAACCGTAACCCAACAACAGTTAGCCAAATGGGCCGACGCCGACATCATAGTCTATGTCGGATGCGGAGAAAGAGGTAACGAAATGACAGAAGTACTAAAAGACTTCCCAGAACTTGAAGACCCAAAAACAGGAAAACCACTCATGGACAGGACAGTGCTCATAGCAAACACCTCAAACATGCCAGTAGCAGCAAGGGAAGCCTGCGTATACACCGGTATAACCATAGCCGAATATTTCAGAGACATGGGATACGACGTCGCCCTCATGGCAGACTCAACATCAAGATGGGCAGAGGCAATGAGAGAAATCTCAGGCCGACTCGAAGAAATGCCAGGGGAAGAAGGCTACCCAGCATACCTCGCATCAAGACTCGCACAATTCTATGAAAGAGCTGGTAGAGTTATAACAGCCGGAACAGAGGACAAAATAGCATCAGTATCAATAGTAGGCGCAGTATCCCCACCAGGAGGAGACTTCTCAGAACCTGTTACACAGAACACCCTAAGAATATGTAAAGTTTTCTGGGCACTTGACGCTTCACTTGCAGACAAAAGACACTTCCCAGCCATAGACTGGCTCCAAAGCTATTCACTCTACATCGACAGCATAGAAACATGGTGGGCTAAAAACGTCGACCCAGAATGGAGAACCACAAGAGACAATGCAATGGCCCTACTCCAAAAAGAAGCCGAACTTCAAGAAGTAGTGCAACTCGTAGGACCCGACGCACTACCAGACAGGGAAAGAATAACCCTAGAAACCACGAGGATGATACGTGAAGACTTTCTCCAACAGAACGCCTACCATGAAGTCGACACCTACTGCTCGCCAAAAAAACAATTAAAGATGCTCAAGACCATAATGAAATTCCATGAACATGCCACAGAGGCACTAGAGAGAGGAGCGCCCGCAGCAGAATTAGTAAACTTGCCAGTCAAAGAAGAAATTGGACGTATGAAATACATACCCGAAGATGAATTTGATGAAAGAATCAAAGAAATCGAAGAAAAGATAGTCCAACAATGTAATGAGGTGTTAAGATGAAAGTAGATATCAAAACCCGAGAATACACCACAGTAAGTGAAGTGTCAGGGCCCCTGATGATAGTGGAAGGAGTCGAAGGAGCAGCATATGGTGAAATCGTCGAAATCGAAACACCCACTGGTGAGAAAAGAAGAGGCCAAGTACTTGAAGTGCGAGAAGACATCGCCGTTGTACAAGTATTCGAGGGTACAAGCGACCTTAACACTGAAACAACAAAAATACGCTTCACAGGAGAAACAGCAAAAATAGGCGTCTCCATGGATATGCTAGGCCGCATATTCGACGGTACGGGAAAACCCATTGACGGCGGCCCAGAGATCATCCCAGAAAAAGAACTTGACATTAATGGTTATCCAATAAACCCCTCAGCACGAGCATTCCCAGCAGAGTTCATACAGACAGGTATATCAACAATCGATGGGATGAACACCCTAGTCAGGGGACAGAAACTACCCATCTTTTCAGGTTCAGGATTGCCACACAATGAACTGGCAGCCCAAATCGCAAGACAAGCAAAAGTTCTCACAGAAGAGAGCGAATTCGCAGTCATATTCACAGCCATGGGTATAACACACGAAGAGGCCAATTACTTCATGAGAGATTTTGAACAAACCGGCGCCCTCGAACGCGTAACAGTATTCATGAACCTTGCAGACGACCCAGCCATCGAACGTATAATCACGCCAAGGATGGCCCTTACAACAGCCGAATACTTTGCATTTGAGCATGACATGCACGTGCTCGTCATACTAACAGATATGACAAACTATTGTGAAGCTTTAAGGGAGATATCAGCTGCCAGGGAAGAAGTCCCTGGTAGGAGAGGATACCCTGGATACATGTACACTGACCTCGCAAGCATCTATGAAAGAGCGGGGCGTATAATCGGCAAGAAAGGGTCAATAACCCAGATGCCAATTCTGGTCATGCCACAGGATGATATTACACATCCAATACCAGACCTCACAGGTTACATTACAGAAGGCCAAATAGTGCTCAGCCGCGAACTCCACCGTAAAGGTATATACCCCCCAGTAGATGTTCTACCATCATTATCAAGACTCATGAGCGGCGGTATAGGAGAAGGAAGAACCAGAGAGGACCATAGTGGGGTTTCAGACCAATTATATTCTGCATATGCAGAGGGTCGAGACCTCCGCGACCTAGTTGCTGTGGTGGGTGAAGAAGCATTAACTGAAAGAGACCGTAAATACTTGCAATTTGCTGATGAATTCGAAAAAAGGTTTATAAACCAGGGACGTGACGAAGACAGGTCAATAGAGGAGACTCTCAACCTTGGCTGGGAGCTTCTAAGCATATTACCACGTGCAGAGCTCAAGAGAGTTGCCGAAGAGCACATTGACAAATACTTACCAAAAGGGGAATAAACCCCCAACATTTTACCCTTTTATGGGGGGATGAATTTTGGCGCAGGAGATAATTGAAGGGATCAACCCAACTAGGATGGAACTTCTGAAGCTTAAACAGAGAGAGAAGCTCGCTGTCAAGGGCTATAACCTATTAAAGGAGAAGAGGAACGCCCTTATCATGGAGTTCTTCAACATACTAGAGAGGGTTAGAGGAGCCCGTGAAAGGGTTGAAGAGAAATTGAAAGAGGCTTTTGAGGATTTAACAGAAGCGCAGATAATGATGGGTGACATGGCCGTTAACAAGGCTGCTATGGCGGTTAAAGAGTTTATCAAGGTTGAAATAGATTCCAGGAATATAATGGGTGTTGTTGTCCCAGTAGTGGAGATAGAATCAACTGAAAGATCCATGGTCGAGCGAGGATATGGTCTAGTAGACACTTCTGTTAAACTTGACGAGGCTGCTAAGAAATTCGAGGAATCAGTATCCCTCATAGTAGAATTGGGGGAGATAGAGAAGAGTGTAAGGTTACTTGCGGGGGAGATAGAATCTACAAAAAGGAGAGTTAACGCCCTTGAAAACATAATCATACCAAGATTGCAGAATACAGTCAATTACATTGAAATGCGATTAGAAGAGATGGAAAGAGAGAACTTCGTGAGATTGAAGATGATTAAAGAATCTATGGAGATGGAGTAATGGTCAGGATATTAACAAGACTCGGTGAGGTTAGAAGAGCCACTGAACAATACGCGAAAGAATTGGTTGATTTTAGATTAATAGATGCTGACATTTACGGTCACTTGAGGGCTATACTTGCAGCTGAAAATGTGAAGGTAAAAGCAGGGGAAGTAAAACCAATCAAGATAAAAAGGATCAGGATACCCAGTAACCATATAGTCTATTTGTGTGCTTATGCAACCCATGGATTAGGCCATGTAATTGCAGCCGGGGAAGAGGTGCCTCTACCTATTAGCATGGAGAGAAGCGCGGACCATGCGACATTTGTAGCGGCTTTAAGTGGGGAGATAAAAAAGAATGACCTTCTAGGTGTCCTAATACTCCTACCCATAGAATTAACCCATTAAAATTATCCCATCTGATTTGGGGGGGTTGATCTCCCCTCATTACCTAAATTCTGGTGGGTTGAATTCCTTTTTTACTTTGCTGCCTGGGCTGGTAAGTTCCATTAGGGTTTCATCAATGTCATCAAGTAGTTTATTTATTTGTTCTCTAATTTCATTATAGGGTTTTATCCTGGTTTCTCGATCCTTTTCAATTTTTTTCAATGCTTTTAATCTTAGAGTGTGGGAGTCCTTTCCTACTAATTTTTTGAATGTTGATGGATTCGCTTCGTAATCTTCTATCTCCTGGCGGATGGCTATCCTCTTTATAAGATAGTCCACCTCGATATCCCGTATATCCTCCATCAACTTCTTTTTTAACCGTCTGAGGATCCTCTTTTTCCTTTTTAATTTCATTAATGTTTTCTTGAACTTTGAAGGCGTGGAAGTGTCAATTTCCAAGTCTTCAACCTCTTTTATTATTTGATGATAATGATCTAATCTCATTTTTATCTGGCCTATGCGAATTTAAATTTGATTTCAAGGATGTCATCATGTATTATACATTTTGTGTTTATGTCTTCGTGTTCCTTCTCTAATTCTCGGATACGGTAGAGGACATTTGTAAGTGCACTTGTAGTGAATTTTCCAAAGCTATTCTCACCCTTGGATGAGACAAGGATGATTGAAACCCCTCCATCCTCTATCTTGACATTGTAGTTTATTGCATTAAGGTATATAGAATCTGCCAAGCGCTGGAGGATCTTGATATACTTTATTGGGAGTCCACTTGTACTTATAAGCTCTTTTATTTTATCATTTTCTCTACATTGTTCAATGTCAACATCCACTTTAACACCCCCCATAGGTATTTTGTATTATGAGATATTAATATAATTGTGATGAAAAATGAGATGGATAGAACTGAAAGAATTATAAAGAAGCAGATTGTCATCCTTAACAGACATGTGCCAAGGAAGAGGAAAACCCTAAAGGAACTTTTAGGAGAGGAAAAACCCCATGTGATTGGGGGGGATGGGAGCAGGCACAGGTTCAAGACAGACGAACTCAAGTTTATAGCCTCTTTACTTTCTGAGGATGAACAGGAACGTCTCAGGTTACCCATATACATAGAAATAGATGCGACAATCTCCGGCGCAAGGATAAAGGGGAAACTAGAAGTTAAAATAGTCTCAAAGATTATAGGAAGAGAAATAGACGAATGTGACATTCCAGATGAGATACACATTTATAATCCCGAGATTAAGATTCTAAGAAGAGAACTTCCAACCACAACCCAATATATTTTCCTCGTAAACAACCTGGGAGGCATTAAATGAGCAAGGACCCCATTGAAGAGTACCTCAAAGACCCTGATAGAAGAGCTAAAATATTCGTCATAATAACATGGGGCATGATACTCACAAGGATACTAATAGCAATAGGACTCATCATATTCATACTAGTACTCTTAGGCATAATAAGAGTGCCTGTCTAGTCTACAATCTTTAATCTTCCCATAACATCCTCAAAACTCCCCTTAATATTCCCCAGGACAGTATTGAGATTTTCATGAGAATCGAGCAAAGTTACCACAGGCTCGCCTGCTTCTATTATAGAACCACTACAGGGTATATCATATACCCTTGGAAGATTAAGATCGCCAACTTGGCACCTGTAGGGGGCATAGACTATCCTCTTTACCGTATACTTTTTCCTTGAAGGTTCTTTTACAAGTTCGCCTTCACAAGCCTTGATATGAGCAGATAACATGTTAATTCCAAGGGAAAGCTGAGCACATTCAAAAGTGCCTTGTATGCGAGGATTAACTTCAATCACATATAAACCATTAGAGGATAAAACCATGTCAACACCATTTGATCCTAAAAGAGACAAGCCCCTAATCACATCCTCTCCTACCTTCTTAATCTCAGGGTAAGGTGCAGGCACTATATTCCCAGAATATATGAGGTTATCCTCCCATCCTCTAATATTTGTGTCTATCAATTGCCTGCTTGTCAATATTGTCATAACATCCTTGCCAGTGGAGAGCACAGAAGCGCTTAAATGCAAGCCTTCAATAAATTCTTGGAGGATAAAAGGGCCTTCAAGCTTTCCCCTATAATCTGAGATGGGGGAAACTCCAAAACCCCCAGACCCTATTAAAGGTTTTATTAGGAATCTTTTTCCTGGCTCCTGTTCCTGTATCTCACATGCTTCTTTTATGTCATCCAACTTGTAAGTTTCTGGGACTTTGAATTTCCCACGCAACCTCTTATATAAACTGTACTTGTCTTCTATTTTCCGCGTCTTCTTGTTACCAAGGATTTTCTGGGAAGGGAAATCCTCGGGGGAACCTCCACTTAAAACTATGATCTTGTCAACCTCATCTAGAAAATCTTCGGCTAAAATTTTAAGATATGATGGTTTGAACTCCTCATGGAATCTCCCCGAAGATTTTAAAGGCTTCTGTTCTAGTATGCACCTTCTTTCATGATAAGAATAAAAATCTCTTGGACAATAATAGCTTACAGAATAAACCTCGAATCCAAGCTTATATGCTGCTTCTGCAACAGGCCTCGTATTCACACCTACTATGAGGAGTCTCTCCATTTTTAAACCTTCAAAAAAGCAATATTGGTGATGATAGTCCCGAGCGGAGTCGAACCGCTGTCACCGGGTCCAAAGCCCGGTAGGATTACCACTACCCCACGGGACTATGAGAATTTGTCTAAAAGCAATATTTGGGATGATAGTCCCGAGCGGAGTCGAACCGCTGTCGATGGGTCCAGAGCCCATCAGGATTGCCACTACCCCACGGGACTATAAGAACATTAACCCCACTTCAACTGCGAATTATCCCCCCATTGTATTGGGGGGGCTTCCAGCGTTTAGCTAGTGCTCCAAGCTCCCCGGCTTCATGGTTTGCGGGGTTCACTGCTCCGCCATCTCCTGCCCTTCATTAAGGCCTGGATTATCCCTAAATTCGAATTTTGAACACACTATGTGGGAACATCCCCAAAAAATATTTAAAAACTGGGGATATTTAAATTTTTCGACATTTATCTTCCCCCTTCAAAAGAGAGTCCTCTCTAAAAAAGATAAAAGCTTTCCCGGTTGTGCTTCTTTTGTCCTTAAAAAATGGATTTAAGGGCAAAGGATCATTAAAGGGATTAGCCATGGCAAACTCCCTACCAGTCCTTGCTGTTTTTTTATCCGAGAAATCTTCTTAGACTTGCCGCTTCGAGAATCCTTGTCTGGATTACCCTTATTTGACCAAGTGATAAGCTCTTGTTTATATCATCAACTAATTTTTTGTGCTTTCTGTCATATTCTATATCAGGGAAGTGTTCTTTGATCTTCCAGTATAGTTCATCTTCCAAATATGGTGAATGAGGGTTCAAGTATCTGAGGGCATCTAACATGTCCCTTTCAAGGTTTATGTAAATTTCGTGGAGGTGTTCAATCTCTTTATCAGAGAGCGCGTTGAAGCCTAGGATTTCAGGTGGCACTCCGATAGAATAAAGGGCTGCTGTGAAGGTTATGGCTCTTGGTAGGGAAACTTTTCCAATGCTCCTTGAATAGCCGAAAAGTCCTATGTGGAGTTTCCTTTTCCTCCTCTTGGGCACATATTTAGCTATCCGGTTTATGATATCTGTGAGTTTCAGAACTTGGCGACGATATTCCCTACAATATTTCTCCATGACTTCAAGCGCGACTTCTACGTCTATCTCCTGTGCCTTGTTTGGTTTTTTCGATTTTAGTCTGTCAACGGCCTTGATAACTTCCCGTGGCGGGTGGTCATATTTGAAGGATGATTGTAATGTGAAAGTGTAAGTGCTTGGATATTCTTTCATGACGTTATTTACATTGGATGGTTTTAAGTTTCCACGGAAGGGTGCCGAACCCATCCCTATTATAGGATATATTCTTATCCCTGTTTCTTTCTCGAGTTCTTCAAAATCTTGAAGGGCTATCTTATTAAGTATTACAGCGGATATCATCCCATAGTTCATGGCCGGATCTGAACGTGCCAGGAAAACTCTTTGATGGTGTATGTCCTTCCCATCTAGATATTCTCTGGTTATGGTGGATGCCGAAAGCATCCCATTATAGTCTTCAAAGAGGGGTATTACATTTATGCTTTGGGGTTTGAATTCTCCTATCCATTCTTTTATTGTCACATCCCCGAGTGAGAAATTCTGTTTTTCAACGACAAATTTTTTATAGTAATTGTAGATGCGATTAAGGGAGGCGCTCGATGAAGTCATGGGTAGTATAACCTCAAAGACTGGGGCCACTTCCATATCATAGAATAATGTGGCTGTATCATATGAACGGGGTATGCTTTCAAGGGTTTCGAGGAGTATCTTCGCCTCTTCACGTTCTACTGTAGGATTAGGAACCCTCAGGGTTAATCTATAATCCTTTCCTAGTATGTTTTCTTGGAAGAATGATTTATAATTTGCAAGGAGTTTTTTAACGACATAATTATCAACTTCTTTACCTTCACAATCCCACATTTGCTCATCACATCCAAGATGAGAAAACACATAATATGCTTCTTTTATTTCATCCTCTCCACTAAGAAGCGGACTTGAAGCGAAAAATGGTGGATTTACATTATCTGGATGCTGTGTACTCATACACCTTGGAATCATAATTATACACCTATATTATACTAATAGAAATTATGATATAAGTGTTGTCTTGATGATGGGATACCTTTTAAGTGGTCTTTTGGTGGATAATCAATTTTAAGTGGATTTTACAATTGTGGGGCCTATGAACATCCTTTTATTCCCATCCTTATGAGTTGTTTTGAGAGGTGGCGTCTTGCACAGGTTGGAACCTCATAGTATCCTTCATTTAATGATCTTGGGATTTTCCTTGGGATTTTCTGGCCATTCAATTTTCTGCCGCAATTTGGACATTTAAACCCTTTATTTTTTCCCGCTGATTTCATCCTTTTACCACAAGAACAAATAGGGTTCTCATATTCTATCAAGGGTTTTACGTGTTCTATTTTCATCTTTTCGATATTTAGGGTTCCATGGATTCCTATACCCCCAAATACTTTCACTTTATCCCCTGGTCTTAATTTCATTACTATTTTTCGGAAATCTTTGGTAGGTTCATAAGCTGCACATTCTATTTCACCGGTATTATCTTTTAATGTGAAGAATACGTGTCCTCCTTCAATTACCCTGGGCCTATCTTTAACTTCGCCTGAAACAAGATAACAGCTGAATTGTTTCATCTGGGATATGCTCTCAGCCTTTTGGATGTGTTGATCGGTATGTTGATTGGTTTCGAAGATGCAATATCTTTCGATTTTTTCTCCAACTTTTATCATCTGATTAGCTCTTATAAGGGCCTCGGGGGATTCGCCCCTTATACCATAGAGGATTGGACAAGGAGTGTGGGGTGCTATAGCCATATAATCATCGTCAATATTGTCAAATGTTTCGGGATAGGTCTCTTTATCCATCCTCTTAACAGATTCTTTGTCAATTTTTCTCTTTTTACCATAATTTTCAGGTGAACGATAAGCTATAAGCTCATAGGTCTTATCTGGTAAAGGGCATCCTATAGCCGCTAATGCCCCTATAATACCTCTACCATTTTTGTATTCATAAACTTCAGCCCCAATTTTATCGGCTAATCTCTTAGCATCATCTATTGTTAATATTCGCCTTATAGCATCGAGTGCGAATCTTTTCAAACTATCATTAATTTCACCCTTATAGAACACTACCCCAGGATTTGTATTATCATTTTCAAGCTCCGAAAACTTTGATACAAAAGACAACACCACATTTTTTACTTTTTCGATTTCATCCTCCCCTTGGACCTCCACTCTAAATGAAACCGCCCCATTACCCCTTGTTTTATTGGGGGCGAAGGGGTTGAGTCTTATCAATCTAGGATAACCCTTCACAGCATAACCGCAAACCTTAAGTTTCTCGATTATTAAACATGAAACATAGGTAGTGCACATTCCACTGGGAGAATCTGTATCATCGATACCAACGTGTAACATGCTTCCCACCCCCATTCGGTGATTTAATTGAACATCATGAAAAGGGAAGAAATACTCCAAGAACTGTACAATATACTTGCAACACATGGGTTTAGAGTATCCCATATTTATGAGAGAAGTTGCTTTGACCTCCTAGCAAGGAAGAAACTGTTACTTCTCCTATTAAAAGTACTTGTTAATATAGATTCTATTAATAGTTTACAAGCTCATGAAATAAAAAAGGTTGCCTACACCTTCCTAGCAGCACCCCTCATCATAGGCGTAAAATCCAAGACAGACTACCTTGAAGAGGATGTAGTATACGAAAGACATGGCATACCAGTCATAGCCCTCAAAACATTGAAGAATATGATAATAGAAGGCCATCACCCAGAAGTTTTCGCTGATAGGGGCGGATATTATGTGCAGATAGACGGTGACACCCTAAGGGAGGTTAGAGAAGAATATAATATGTCACTCAAGGACCTTGCAGATCTAGCCCACGTATCAAGGGAGACCATCTATAAGTATGAGAACGGCCTTGTAAGAGCCTCCCCAGAAACTGCAACGATACTTGAGGAGATACTAAATATAAAGATAATACTCTCAATTGACCTTTTCAAGACACCAGAGGTTGACAAAGACATCATAGAAAATAGACCCGGCAAGAAGGCTGAAAAACTTGTTGAACTAGGCTTTGGCGTGATCCAAACCCAGAAGGCGCCATTTGACGTGCTCGCCAAAGACATGAAATTCGAGGATACAGTTATCACAGATCTTGAAAAAAATAGGGATACTCGAACCCTTAAGAGGATGGCCATACCTTTAAAGGACATATCACTGATAACGGGATCCGACGCTGTTTTCATATTGAAAAATCCTAAGATCAAAGAATCCCTTGAGGGCATCCCAGTAATCAAAGATTGGGAGATAGATGAAATAGAAAGTTCAAAGGAGTTCTTGAAGATAATAGCCGAGAGAAAAGAATACAATTAATACTCAAAGAGCAAAGTGAAAGTCTCCTCGGCTTCTTCTATGGATGCAACACCTATACTAACCATGTCAATATAATCCACACTCTCCAAGAATTTAAAAGCCTCATCAGGTTTTAATATCCCAGCAGCTAATACTTTATGTGCCATGATAAACTTACCAGTGTCTAATATCATCTCTTTCAGTTCTCTCCTCTCATCTTCTAAAAAACTGGGAAAATCCATCATATATCCAAGCTTGTTTAACGGTATCATGTAAATGTCAAAAAGATCTAGTATATCAGAAGCGAGAAGTTTCATTGTAGTATTCCGTGGAAAAGCAGTTATAAGACCGCATACTATGCCCAGGTCATTTATAGAATTTAAAAGATCCGCCAATTCCCATGTTTCTAATTTATCAGTGTATTCTTCATCTAATAGCATGGCATCCGCATCCAAGTCTAAAAGGAGCTTAAGATCCTCTTGGAATCTTCCAGCCCTTATAGTGCCGATGATAGTGAAATCTAAACCCGATTCAACAGCCCCAGTTAATGCCTTGATAACCGGGGGTTCAGGTATGAGTTGTATTGCTCTAACACCCAAATCATAGGATCTCTTAATGATCCTCTGTATATTATCCGGGTTATTATAAAGGTCTATTTGATATAGGCGAGACCTATGACCAAAATATGCTAAACCTGCAAATGGTGCCGTTCCTAATGAAGTACATGGTATACTCTTATCCTTGATTTTAATGGATCCATCAAACATACTCCCAACCCACCCCTTATATATATGGTGTAAAATATATTAGGTTTCCGAGAATAAAATTATATTCTACTTTCTAATCTTTACAATCATCAGAGTTTTAGCAGGTGGAAAATATGAGAGTACTTGTCGCAGATTCAATCAATGAAAAAGGGATAGCCGAACTTGAAAAGGTGGCCGAGGTCGTAGTTAATACTAATATAACACATGAAGAACTCCTAGAGAGTATAAAAGATTTTGATGCTATTATTGTAAGGAGTAGGACGAAGGTCACGAGGGAAGTTATAGAGGCTGCTCCAAGATTGAAGATCATCGCAAGAGCAGGTGTGGGCGTGGATAACATCGATGTTAAAGCCGCCACTGAAAAGGGTATCATGGTTATAAATGCCCCTGAATCCACTTCTATCACAGTCGCGGAACATACCATGGGTCTAATGTTAGCACTTGCAAGGAAGATACACCTAGCTGATAAGTCTGTGAAGGAAGGTAGATGGGAGAAGAGCAAATTCATGGGCATGGAACTCAACAACAAGACCCTTGGGGTTATAGGGATGGGTAGGATCGGATCCCAAGTGGTTAAACGTGCAAAATCATTTGGGATGAATGTGCTCGTCCACGACCCATATATTAGTAGAGAAACGGCTGATGAAATGGGCGTGGAGATAGTTGACCTTGAAGAACTACTCAAGAAGTCTGATATTATAACCATACATGTCCCATTAACCTCAGAGACACGATATCTTATATCAGATCGTGAATTGGATATGATGAAGGATACAGCTTTCATAATAAATTGCGCCCGTGGAGGTATAGTGGACGAGGAAGCATTGTACAATGCATTAAATGAAGGTAGGATAGGTGGGGCTGCTCTCGATGTATTTGAGGAGGAGCCTCCGAAAGGCAGCCCACTCCTAAAATTGAATAATGTGGTTTTAACTCCCCACATAGGAGCCTCAACAGTCGAAGCCCAGCGAGACGCGGCTATAATCGTTGCAAATGAAATCAAGAAGGTTTTTGAGGGTGGAACACCCCAGAATGTGCTTAACATGCCAGTGTTAGACCCTGAAACCTTCAAGTTCTTGAAACCATACATTGTATTAGCCGAGAAACTAGGCAGTCTTGTTGTGCAGGCAACACCTGGGAAAATAGAAAACTTGGAGGTTACCTACTGTGGTGAATTAGCTGAAATACCACAACAGGACATCCTCACAAGAACTATACTACAGAGCATATTAAACCCCATACTTACAGAGCCTGTAAACCTAGTTAATGCGCCTATGATCGCAGAGAAAAGGGGTATGATAGTTACAGAGGGTAAAAGGTCAGAATCTGGGGATTATAAGTCACTTATAGTGTTAAATGTTAAATCTGATAAGGGAGAGTTTAGTGTTGAGGGGACCTATATTAAGGAGCCTAAGATAGTTAAGATAAATGATTATAAGGTGGATATAAAACCTGAGGGTATAATGTTAATAGCAAAGTATAAGGATCTCCCAGGGACTATTGGCGCCATAGGGACAAAGCTTGGAGAGCATAACATTAACATAGCTATCATGCAAGTTGGCAGGAAAGAAATTGGTGGCGAAGCTGTAATGGTCCTTAAAGTGGACCAAGAAGTGCCTTCCACAGTCCTAGATGAGATAAAGGAACTAGAGAATGTGTATGATATTGTCGCGATCGAATTATCCCATTAAAATTTCGATTTCTATCCTATTACCAAACCTGTCATAGGATGCTATGCTTTCCTTTTGATATGGATAGGCTATTATCATATGGAATAGGCCATTTTTTGAGAAGAAGTGAAGATCTTCCCTTGAAGGCTTACTGTTTGGTGTGGGATGAGAATGGACTGATCCTATGGTAGATGTAAATGGTGGTAACATGAAGGTCTGCATTACAGCACCTTCATTTGAGGTTTCACCTGGTAGAAAAATTAATCCAGTGACATGGAGGGTCTCATCCTCTATTTTACCCTCAAGCAAGGCTGCGAATTCTCTGGGATGGGCATTTCGTGCAGTTTCTATTATATCATCTATGACCTTTGAATCAACTTGCACTCTTTTGATTTTCTTAATCCCAAATATTTTCTCCAGAAGATAATCTGTAATCCCCATTATTTTATCCCTTCTATTGTCTTGAAAAAGTCTTCGTTAAAAATTGGAAGTTTTTTGTCGACTACGATCCTCTTTCTCTCTGATTTCACCTCTTTTTTGTATCTGGGATCATAGCCCTTTATAGTAACAATTCGCTTGTATACTCCAATACCTCTCCTATGCCAAGTGGGGACCTTCGCAAGGTTCACACCCCTCTCAAAGAGGAGTTCGTGGATGTCACCTGATTTTAAACCTTTAAGTTTTTCCGTGGCTGTCTTCTTGTCCATGGTTTCTCTTAAAGTCCAATAGGCATAACTGTTAAGACAGTTTCGCCATGCCTCGTCTTGTCTTGCCTTGAAATATTCTACTAGTAGATGGTCACCTAGGGGGATGATGCGACTATCAAATGATATAGGCTTTCTAATGTTATCCCTTTTGAATTTTTTAAGGAGGCAGAGTATAAATGATGTTCCTGTGAAACTTGCGAGTACAGAATCGAGTTTCTCGATGCGGCCATTGAATGGTAACTCCTCAAATAGTATGTTGATCTCATCAGAGAATGTGTAAATGAAAATCGGACTAAACTCTTTCATGAGGTTAATTGAAGTTTCAACCATGCAATCTGCAAAAAAGGGATCATATGGCCTCTTGAAGTCTAATTCTCTGGTTAGTCTATGGAATCCTCTTCCATCAAGCCTTGCAACTACCTTGCAGCCACATGGGGGCTTAATATTGGAGTAGATTTCGCATTCTTTCATGTGCCGACCTTGAAGTTCTCGCTTAAACTCTTGAGGAGTTTGATAGCGGAATAGGCTGCTAGTACGCTCGTTTTGGGGTTGAGTGAGCATCTGATATTCTTTGCGATGGTTTTTAATTCTCCAAAGTCTCCTTTAACAGTGATTTCATGCAAATTCCGGTCTACTTGAGGATCCACTATAATCTCGACTTCCACGTCCATGTTACATGCTATGCTGAGTGTGGCTGCTACGTTTATGTTAAGGGGGAATTTTTTAACAGCTTCCGAAGCATTACCCTTATATAGTACTTTTTTTTCATCGGTGGATATGCCCAGTGAACGTGGAGGCTTCCTTGTGACTAATTTAACAGAGGTGATCTTACCTATAGAGGCTGCTTTTATACCATCCAAGCCTACTATAGCACCTGAGGGGATGTAAACATTCGCGTTATTCTTTGAGGCTAAATTTTCGATCTTTGAACGGAGCTCTTTATCCATTAGAGCCCCTACACTCATTATAAGAACGTCTTTTCCTGCTTTGAGGATATCGGGGACGATCTCGGCCACGGCCTCGGGGGATGCGGCTTCTATTACAAGATCGACCTTGTCTAACATATCCTCTACTTTTAAAACCGCGATCCCATCTACTATAGATGATAGGTTCTCGGCTTTTTCAAGATCTCTATCATAGAAGAATTTCAGTTGGATGTTAGAATCTTCCTCCAAAATGTAACTTGTGATGATGTTAGCTATGGCTCCGCAACCCACTATCCCTACTATCATTGAACCCTACCCTTATCTTATTGGGGTTTCATAGGATTTTTTGACCTCAGATGTCTTAACCTCTGGGGATATTATAAGTATGTCACCTACGGCTTTAACCCTCTCATATGGGATGTCTATCATGCCTTCTTCTCTTAGTGGTCTGATTTCATCGGATTCTGGGACTATACGTATGCTGGTCTTCAGAACATCTTTTAATCCCAGATCTCTTTTCTCGGGGCTCATTGCCTTTGCTTTAAGTTTTGACACTCGACCCTTCTTTATGTTAAGGACAACATCCTGGACCCTACCAACATATTTACCTCGAGAAGTGTATATGTCAAGACCATAAAGGTTGGATAATTCCACCATAATTTCTACACTCCTACCCCCTTTTTGGGTATTTCTTATATGAAAGTCTATTTCATTTTATAATTTAAATAGTTTTATAGGATGAGATTTTTTTGGAGTGCTCCAATGTGGGATAAAAAGCAGAGATTATCGATTAAAGTTGGCTGATGGACCTATTATTTCATATAAAAGCTTTTTAAATTGGGCTGCTCATGATACAACATGAATTGATGAATTCGAGTCCCCTCTGAAGCATTAGTTATTCGTATCCTGAAGTCGAGGAACTTCACCACCACAAAATGTTACCAATCAAAGAAAGGGATAGGATCAATAAAAATTGAAGTAAATTTTCCATCATTGCCTATTTATCAAAATGTAGTCAAAGATGGGGGCTGCCATGGATACTAGGTGCCTCCTTAGTCTCCATTAAATTTTTTTGATCGCTTTTAATACCAAATTATTGTGGACTAGCCCTAGTCTACATAGACCAATTTTGGTAAAAAAAGAATAGGAAAAGTTTTAAAGTTGCTGGGTTTCAATTGTTTCGATTCTGTTGACATATTCTTGTATTTTGAACTTTCTTTCAAGTCCACGGTCATTCATGTACCTGACTTTCCCAAATATCCTTCTTTCACCCCAAGCGCGATCGTGCTTCCCAAAACACCAAGCAACTCCGGCGAACCCATTTGGGTCGCGGCCATCTATTTCGTATTTATTATTAAGGTGAAGCGCATAGCCGTGCATTTTCCCAGTGAGTACCATTTCTTTCTGGGCAGCGTTCCAGTATTTGTCGTGAGTTTCACCCTTTTCAAATTCTTTTAACCCGTATTCGTATTCTCTTGGATCAGAAGCGTGTTCCATCAATGTATTGTAGGCCCATTTTGGTAGGGACTTGATCTTGTAATAGTTTTTATTGTAATGGACAAAGTTCATGCTGAGTTCCCTTCTTACAATGAGTTCTTCCAGAAATCTTGTACATCTTCCCGCTTTTGAAGCCTTGTAGGCTAAGTATAAAGGTGATATTTGTCCAAAGTGCAAGTATGGGCTCATATTTGATAGACAGTTTCTTACAGGGTCGTTTCTGAATTTTTCGAAACATTCAAGTTTTTCTGATAAGAACTTTTCAAAGAGTTTAATTGCTTCTTTTGTGCCGCCTTGGAATATGGATGGTGTCATTTCATCCTTCACGCCCAGTTTTTTCATGAGTTTGTCAGGATCAGGGTCTGCTGATTCAATGTCAATATCAAGTGAATTTACTTTAAGGGTCCTTGGATACACTGGTTTCATGAAATACTTTAGTTTACGGGTTATTTTAGGCCTGAATGTTCCGGCGGAGTATTCTTCTTTATTAGAGGCTATTTCAACAGGTACAATAACATTGCTTTCCACTTGGATTAGTGGGCAGTTAATATATTTTTTGAGTTCGTCGTACCACCTTTTTTGGATTTCAAGGTAGCCTTTATCTGTTATAACAAGTGAAGCGTCATCTGAGTATTTTAAAACTGTGGAAGGGGGCTTATCAAGTTGTATTGAGAATGCCACTCCCCTCTTTTCTAGTTCATTTTTAACATGGAGGAGTCCTTCAATTAGAAACCTGTAATGGCGTGAATTAGCCTCTGGGAAGTCTGAAGTAAGTCCAAAAACTGTTAATAGAGGTTTTTGCATCTTGTTGGCTGTTTCGATAGCGTATTCAAGAGCATGATTCCAGTGGGCTCTTACAGATGCTTGCATCCAATATAGAATGTAATCTCCATGGGTGGTATCCATGGATTTAAATTCGTTCAAGTTTTTAATTCTTTCTTTATGTATCATAGGCATTCCCTAAACTATTTCATGTTCTTCTGGGACGGTAAGGATCATAAAAAAATCAATATTTAACTATGTTATGAAACTCAAATAATTTATCTATGCCATCCAGATTCTTGAAGAATCTCATCAGATAAATTTCTTTAGAGGGATCCTCCATTACCCGCAAATTCCCTAGAATCCTTCCATTTTCGAAAACAGCGAAAATAAAGTTTGCTTTTAACGGCGCTGCCAAAAAGATCCCACTTCCAACATTCCAAGGGTGGAGTGAGGGCTTCAGTATAAGTCCGCCGAAGATCCAAAAAAATCCGAAAAGCGTCTTCAAATTACTTTACAAGGAGGCTTAAGATCAACGTTCATATCTACAACTGTTGTCTGATGCGCTTGCTCAGAACAGTAGTTGCTCTAAATTTTCAAATACTTTAAGTACCTTAATATAATTAGTGTTCATAAAAAACTTTATTTTTTCGTCCGAGAGGTTAATAGGTAGGAGTGTGGATTAAATGTGGGATACAAGTCGAGATTATAGATTCAAAGTTGCTGATAAATCCATCAGCCTATTCTTGAAAGCTGTTGAATCGGGCAGCCTCCGCGGACAATGGAATAAAAAATTAGCCGTTCAAATGGCTGATGAAATTAAAAAAGTCCTCCAAAGCCTTATCTATTCCTATCTTGAACCGAAGGAACTTACATCTGCACCAGAAATGCGGTTGATTAAAGAAAAAGGAGAAAATATAATAGAAGCTCTTGGAGGTGAAGGATGGGCTGAATTATTCCTTAAAGAGGCCGAAGATAAAGAGAAAACAGAAGAAAATATTGCTAGGATAAAATTTTTCCTTAATACAATACTTAAACTTAAAGAGCGTATAATGTTGGGTAAAATTCTCGACCCGATTATAGGCGTTGACGTAGTAGTAGGGGAGGTTATGAGTTCCACTAAGCATCCGCGAGCCAATAGGCTCCAAATATGCAATGTCAACATTGGTGATAGATCCATTAAGGTTGTAACAAATGATTTGAAGGTTAAGATGGGGGATCATGTTGCAGTGGTATTATTACCGCCACAAAATTTCATGGGAATCACAAGTGAAGGCATGTTCCTCGGCACTGAAGGTGTCCTAAGGAATGTTAAAGGTGAAATTGGCGGTCTTCCAAAAAACATACCCCTAGAATCCCTTAATGAGGCGAGGAAAATCGTAGAAAAGTTCATAGAAGGAAAATAATTCCCTTCAAGGGAAATTCCACAAACTATAATGTGTTAAATCATTTAAAAAGCCATGGCTCCATTAATATACCCTTACATTCATCTTTAAATTTGCATTCTCCGCAATTGCGGGGTAATGGACATCCAAGTTTTTTAGGATAATAATCTAAATCTTTCGCCTTTAATGGATAATATCCAGAATAATCAACATTCTTTAAACCCTTCTTTTCACACTCTTTTACAAGATCTTCCATCAAACCCTTAGATGGTCCACTATGATAATATAATACGAAATTGGGCCTGAACCCGACAAGTCTATAGGGTATTTCCTCGTTTATTTCTGATAGGAACTCCGCTATCCTAGGAACTTCTCTATCGGTTATCCTTGGTATTACAACTGTCCTGAAAGTTCTAACCTTCTCAGGGGCTTTTTCCGCGAGATAAGCTGCATTCCTTAATACCGGCTCTGATGGCGCCCCTGTAAGGTTTCTGTGAATTTCATCATTAAATGCTTTGATTTCAAAATTTATGAAATCCACAATCCTCAAAATCCTCTTAAAAGTTTTCATTGTTGAGAAACCATTCGTGGCGACACCCACTTCAATTGAAGGTCTAAATCTTCTTATTTTCTCTACAAGCTCTTCAAGATATGGTGTGTGTATTGTGGGTTCTCCACCAGTGAAACTGAGCCTATATGCCCCTATATTCTTTGCAAGCGGACTCTCAAGATGGTCCAAGGCCTCCCTAGCCATCTTCTCAGGCTCGATATACCCCCTATAAATCCATCCTGTATCTGGGTATTGTGAAATCCGATAAGCGTTACAGTATAAGCATTTGAATGAGCATCCAAGGAATGTTATGGAATAACTTTTCAGAATATAAGCTAAACTTGTATATGCTACCTCCGGCAATCCCACATGGCAAATGCCAGTTTCACCTTCAAGACGGTTTACACCGCATCGCCACTCGCAAAGTTTACAATTCTTAAAATCCTTCATACAATGGGATCCTAATATATTATTTTTTGTTGAATATAATAAGTTTAGTCCGTGTCATGTCCTCTATAGCATATTTAACGCCTTCTTTACCAATCCCACTGCAGTCAAAGCCTCCGAATGGCATGTGATCGACCCTGTAAGTTGATTGTTTATTTATAAGTACTGCTCCTGCCTCTAATTCTGATGCGAACCTTAAGGCCTCGTGTATGTTCTCTGTGAAAATCCCTGCTTGAAGAGCGTAACAAGTGCTGTTAGCAACCTTTAGGGCTTCATCAGCATCTTTAACCCTTATTATAGGTGATACCGGGCCGAATGTTTCCTCCCTGACAAGTCTCATTGAAGGTCTGACATTATCTAATACAGTGGGTTCGAAAAGGTTTCCATCTCTTCCCCCACCATATAAAAGCTCCGCACCCTCATCTATCGCCTCTGAAACCAACCTTTCAATGTTTATGGCGGCTTTTTCATCTATAAGAGGGCCTATATCAGTTTTTGGGTCGAGTGGATCGCCTATTTTCAACTTTGAAGTTTCTTTGACTAATTTTTGCACGAATTCATCCGCTATTTTCTCATCGACAATTATCCTCTTCACTGCTATACATATCTGGCCTGAATAAAGGTATGAGCCCCTTATAGTACCTTCAACAGCTTTTTCTATATTAGCGTCTTTGAGTACTATGAGAGGGTCGTTACCGCCTAATTCTAGGGTGATTTTTTTCATCCCACTCTTTTCCGCTATCATTTTACCTGTTTTAAAGCCTCCTGTGAATGATATTTTGTCGATATCCTCGCTTTTTAAAAGTTCATCTCCTATGATGGAGGCTTTACCTGTTAGAACATTTATCGCGCCTGGGGGGAAATATTCATCTAGTATTTCGCCTATTTTTAATGCTGATAATGGTGCTTTAAGTGATGGTTTTAATATTACGCTATTTTTTGATGCTAGTGCCGGGCCAACTTTGTGGATGGCTAGGTTAAGTGGATAGTTGAATGGTGTTATGGCGGCTATAACTCCTAGGGGTAGTTTTACTGTGAAGCCTATGAAGTCCTTACCTCCTATACCAGCGTCCATTGGGATGGTTTCTCCATATATTCTCTTGGATTCTTCAGCGGATAATTTCAGTGTTTCAATTGATCTTTTAACCTCGTCTTGCGCTGCTTTTATAGGCTTCCCAGAGTCGAGGGCTAGTAGGTGTGAAAATTCCTTAGATCTTTTTTTGAGTTCCTGACTTGTATCATAAAGTGCCTCTGAAATTCTGCGCGCTGTTAATGAAATCATCTTATCTTTGGCCTTTTTAGCCGCTAAAATGGCTTCTCTTGTATCTTCTTTTGAAGCTGCTGGTACTTTGTCTATGATCTCGTTGTTATAAGGATTGCGGATTTCGATCTTCTCCTCGCCCTTGAGTCTTCCATTGATCAGCATCTTCATTAAAAGACCCCTTAGAATTTACTTTTGAGGCTTTGGATGGAATTTGTAACAGTTTGCACATCGGTCTTGCTTATCTCGTTACCTGCAGATATTAAATAATTTTTATACCATAGTGCCGCGAAAAGCACTATGATGATAACTCCACCGAATATTAGTATCAGCTCAGCAGACCCTTGTGCGGTTTCATCATATTTTATACCCATTGATTCTACCCCTCCATAAAATCATATTAGGGTGCCATGGAGCCCACGAGTACGAAGCCAAATTTGTCAATAATATAGAATATGCCAAATGCTAAAACAGCCAATGGAATTGCATATTTGATACCCTTTCTAGCACTTCCAAACATGATTATGCCTATGAGTAACCCTGCTATTATAGAATGGATTACTATATAACCTCCTGCGGCGATCTTTGCAATTCCGAGGATTGGATTAGTTTTACCGAGGGATTCTATGAAGGCTGAGTAGACCATGATCATTCCAAGTGCGAATGGTGCTGCGATTATAGCGGCTACCACGAGGAACATGACGGACATCATCACATTAGCCTTCCGCTCCCTTTTAAGGGCTAAAACTGCACGCGTATCCTCTGCAACAGCTTCTATAACATCTGCGAGGCTTCCACCAGCCCTTTTACCCTCTATTATCATCCTAAAGGTCCTGTCGAGGGTGTCAGATTTTAGTCTACGGCCCATTGATAATAGAGCATCCTCGAATGTTCTCCCTATCTTTATCTCGATAACTGCCCTTTTCAATTCATCATATAATGGGCCCTTACCCTGTTTCGAAATGTCTTCTAGGGCTGTTTCAAGACCGACTCCTGCACGTAAAAGTGATGCTATCTGCCTTAGAAAATCTGGGGTTCCCTGTTCTATTGCATCGATTCTTCGCTCCATCATTATAAAAATATAAGAGGCAAATATTATAGGGGGAAGGGAAACACCTGCTAAAAATGGGATTAAAAGGTCTATGCCCAAGATCATGGCTACTATAATCCCGATCAATCCGAAGAATATGCTTGCAAATAGGATCAATGTTACAATTTCAGCGGCTTTTACATAAATCCCTGTTCTGACAAGGTTCTCCTGTATTTTTACAAGGAATCTTTTAGGGATTACTTTTTCAACTGCTTCGATAATGGGAGATAAATATTCTGGGAGAAGTGCCATATTAAACCACTTCCAAAGTGTTAAGTTATATTCTAGATGGGAGTGTATTTAATATTTTAGGATTTTTTTTGATGAGAACCATGTCCTCGATTCTCATACCAAATTTTCCCTTAATGTAAATTCCAGGCTCTATTGTTACAATCATGTTCTTTTCAAGTTTAATATCTTCATTTACAGATAAAGATGGTGGTTCATGGACTTCCAAGCCTATACCATGGCCTGTAGAATGTATAAAGTTATCTTCGTACCCATATTCGGATATAACACCCCTTACGACCTTGTCTATATATGAAGCTTTTACTCCGGGTTTGGCTGTTTTCACCCCCTCCCTCTGGGCATCCAACAAAATGTCGAGCATCTCCTCCTCAACTTCTCTTTTAACAATGGTCCTTGTAGTGTCAGAATAATAATATTTCCAAGTAGCGCCCCAATCGATGACTACAGGTGTCTTTATTTTATTGAATGAAACTTTGGCGTGTGGATTGCTTGACCTTATACCAGATGCTACGATAGTATCAAATGCGGGTTTCATAGATCCCTTGATTTTCATATGATATTCAAGGTTGGCTGCTATCATAGCTTCAACACCCTCCACTTCTATTTCCCTAAAAGATTCTTCGGCTATCCTCAAAGCCTCTTTGATATATTCTATTTCAAATTTTTCTTTTATCATCCTGAGATTGCCTATAATGTCTTCAATGACAAATTTAAAAGAATCTCTTAATTTATTAAATGTGCCAATTGGGAGTGAAGGTTCAAAGATAACAGCCTTGGGGGATAAACTTCCAATCTTTTCTTTCACATCCTCTGATTTTTTAAATTCAAAAACATCAATTGATGAATTCTCAGCCTCGTCAATATCCATACTAGTAACCATCAAAAATGGTTCATCAGTCAAGATCAAAAATGCACGAGCAGACGGTCTAAAACCAGTCAAATAGAATATATTTTCATTTTTGGATATCACAGCCATGTCACAATCTTTTTCCATTATTTTCTCAATCGCAGCCTTCAATTTATCCATTAAAAATCACCCAAAATGTGAAGTCTTCCTCTCATAATAATTTTTCGCATAATAACATTATATTACTTCCACGCATTACCTTTTTTTGGTTTTGGAGAAAATTTTCACATAAAAAAATATTAATTAGTGAAAACTTTATTAAAGCCGTATTCCATTTTTTGGTGATTTTATGGACAAATTTAATCTTAGAAAGTTTGTTACAAGTGAATTGGTATTCGGAGAGGGTGCAAGATTACTAACCCCACAATATGCAATAAATCTTGGAGCAGAGAAGATACTGCTTGTAACTGATCATGGTATAAAAAAGGCCGGCCATGTAGATGAAATAGAATCTCTACTAACTGAGAATGGACTAGAATATGTAATCTACGATGATGTTACGCCAAATCCACGCGATTATGAGGTTATGGAGGGTGCTGAGGTTTTTGATGCTGAAGAGTGCAATTTTATAATAGCCCTTGGGGGTGGAAGTCCAATAGACTGTGCAAAAGGCATAGGTATAGTAAGCTCCAACAGAAAGGATATTCTCAAATTTGAAGGCGTTGACCAAATAACAGTACCAGCCCCCCCAATTATTTGCATACCAACCACTGCCGGGACATCAGCAGACATTTCACAATTTGCAATAATAAGAGACACCAAGAGGAAAACCAAAGTTGCCATAATAAGCAGAACCCTCATCCCAGATGTTTCACTCATAGACCCATACACAACCATAACCATGGACAGACTACTCACAGCCGCCACTGGCATGGACGCCCTTGCACATGCCATAGAAGCCTATGTATCCACCGCAAGCTCACATTTAACAGATATAAATGCACTTGACGCCATAAAACTGATAAGTGAAAATTTGCACAAAATCATCAAAGACCCCGAAAATCTCAAATTACGTTCAAATATGATGCTCGCAAGCCTGGAAGCAGGATTGGCTTTTTCTAATGCAAGTCTCGGTCTCCTGCATGCAATGGCACACAGCCTAGGCGGTAGGTTGGACATTCCACACGGGGTGGCTAATGCTATCTTAATAGAAGATGTTATAGAATTCAATTTCCCCACAAACCCACAAAAGTACAGGAGGATAGCAGAGGCCCTAGGCTTAAAATCGGAGACAAGTAAGGTTAAGGATGCTCTCATATCCAAGTTAAAAGATTTTAAGAAGAAGCTTGGGATTGACATGAGCTTGGGAGATTATGGTATCCTAGAAGATGAGATAGATGAACTTGCGGAATTAGCCTTTAATGACTCTTGTATCGTTACAAATCCGCGCAAGCCAAGAATAGATGATATAAAGGGGATATTTGAAAATGCCATCACCAAATGAGGATTGGGAGGATCTTAGAAAAGCTATTATGGGCTTCGGCGGAAAATCTGTGAGAAAAAGTTATTATCCTCAATTGAAGGATACACTCCATAAACTTCAAAGATTTAAAACTTTACTTGACCATACAAGAGACTTCATATTCCTAGTTGACGCTGATGGAAAAATAATAGATGTTAATAAGTCAAGTTTTATCAACCTAGAATATCCAAAGGATGAGATAAGCTCCATTTTCAATATAATCCCCGAAGGATATTATGAAAAGTTCAAGGAGATCCTTTCAAGGAAAGAGAAAGTGTCTATAGAAGCACCCCTTATCAAAAAAGATGGAAATCTCATCCTAACTGAAATGAACATAGATATTGTTAAGTTCAATGGAAATGATTATGTTGTTATCGTGGCTAGGGATATAAGAAAACGTAAAGAATTAGAGGACGAGCTTAGAAGATCCCTCGAAGAGAAAGAATTATTATTAAAAGAAATCCATCACCGGGTGAAAAATAATCTACAGATAATTTCAAGTCTCCTCAGCCTACAATCAATGATCCATGATAAGAATGGTACATTCAAGGAAACACAGGATAGGATAAGATCCATGGCACTTATACATGAACAATTATACCAATCAGATGACCTTGCAAGGATAAATTTCAAAAAGTATGTGGAAAAACTTATAAGGAATCTTTTCCATTCATATTCTGCGGGAAAATCCATAGATATAATATTAGATGTTGAGGATCTATACCTTAGCATCGAAACCACAATCCCCTTGGCTTGATCATCAACGAACTTGTAACAAATGCCTTGAAGCATGCATTCAATGGCAGAATTCAAGGCACAATATACATTAGTTTTAAAAGAGTAAAAGACAACCTTGAACTGAGGGTAGCGGATGATGGTATAGGATTTCCAGCGAATAAACTCCAAGAAAGCAAGTCACTAGGCTTGAAACTCGTTAATATCCTTGTAAGACAATTAAATGGGAAAATATCCGTTAAAAGTCATGATGGTAGTTGCTTTAAAATAATATTCAAAGGATAGAAACCATTATATGAACATAGAAAGATTATAAATTAATATGGTGAACTTCACGACTAGGGAAATAAGGGATATCATAATATCAATGCTCGTAATAGCAGCTGTTTTCTCATATGTTTTTTCGAATAAGCAAGTTAACATAGCAATTTCGCTCTTACCCGCGAGTATCATAGGCGTGGGTGTAGGTTTCGTATTCCATGAAATAGCCCACAAATTCATGGCAATAAAGTATGGCTTCTGGGCGGAATACAAGCTATGGGTAGGCGGCATATTACTTGCCCTTATAACAGCATATTTTGGTTTTGTATTCGCAGCACCTGGAGCAGTATACATACATGGAGCATACATCAGCCGCGAAGAAAATGGTAAAATAGCACTAGCAGGACCTGCCACAAACATACTACTAGCATTATCTTTTATGTTCATAGCATCATTTTCAACAGGCATACTATCTGGCATAGCAACCCTAGGATATGCCGTTAATAGTTTCATAGCATTCTTCAACCTACTACCCTTCAGCGTATTAGATGGGGCGAAGGTCATACGCTGGAATCCGATAATTTGGCTCCTCGCCATCTTAATAGCCCTTGCAATCACATTTAAAAGCATATTCACCCTATAGTGATAATTATGTTTTCCAATGTACCCGTAAAATATATCGGTTGCACGCACAGGGCCAAGAAACCCTCCGAGACTATAAAATGGATTAAAAAGAAACTGCAAAATATAGGTGTCACAAGGATAACAGAGATAACCCACCTTGACAGGATAGGTATACCAGTATATTCTGCTATAAGACCAACTGCAGAAGAGGGTGCTGTGAGCATATACGCTGGTAAAGGTGCTACAAGGTCGCAGGCTAAGGCATCAGCTATGATGGAAGCGTTCGAAAGATACTCAGCAGAGAAAAAAAGTGAAGACGCCGAAAAGTCCATTAAAGCACCATTAGATGATATAACAGAGTATGTAGACCCTATAAGTCTCATACTCCCCCAAGATAGTAAAGTGGATGGGAAAATTGAATGGGTGAAAGCCACAAACCTAAAAAATGAAAAAGAAATTCACATCCCCGCAAATGCAGTTTATCACCCCTATAATCCACCCGAGGATTGTGTAAGTCTTTTCAGGTCAAATACTAATGGACTCGCCTCAGGGAATGCTATCGAGGAAGCAGTATTCCACGGACTCATGGAACTTATAGAAAGGGATGCTTGGAGCATCTTCGAGGCAAAAAGGGGCCCAAAAAAGGAGATAGATTGTCAAGGCACAGAGAATAAGATCATAGAGGATCTGCTCCAAAGATTCGAGGATGCGAAGATCGACATAACCCTCATAGACCTTACAAACGATATCAGAATACCAACAATCGCCGCCGTAGCCGATGACACCCTCCTAAAAGACCCCGCACTACTAAGCATAGGTGTGGGAACACACCTAGACCCTGAAGTAGCAGTTATAAGGGCTCTCACAGAAGTGGCCCAGAGTAGAGCCACGCAAATACACGGAACCCGGGAAGATACTGTTAGGGCAATTTTCATGAGAAAAGCAGGGTATGAGCGGATGAAGAGGATAAATAAGCACTGGTTCGGAGAAGCTGAAACCGTAATAGGATTGGATAAATTGAAAAATAGGTCAAAAAGGACCTTCAGAGAGGATATTAAAGTCACGCTTAGAGAGTTGAAAAAGTGTGGGTTTTCTGATGTGTTTTTTGTGGATCTTACACGTGAAGTTAAGGTGCCAGTGGTGAGGGTAATAGTACCTGGATTGGAGGTATTCGCTGTTGACAACACCCGTATAGGGGATAGGATCAAATATGAAGCAGGTAATCGTATTCACGGGTCCATCCCTACATCCTAGAGAGGCCAGGAGGGTATTGGAGGCTGAATATCATCCTCCAGTAAGGAGAGGTGATGTCCTAAAAGCTATTAGAGATCCTGTTGATATTATCGTGATCATAGATGGGGTCTTTCATCATGAGCCTGCAGTCGCTCACAAGGAGATAATAGAAGCGCTTAAAATGGGTGTGAAGGTGGTTGGAGGGGCGAGTATGGGGGCTCTCCGAGCATCAGAACTTGACAGTCTTGGGATGATAGGTATAGGCTATGTCTATAACAAATACAAGGATGGAAGCATAGAATCTGATGATGATGTTGCAGTTGCTTTCGACCCCAAGACCCTTCAACCACTATCAGATTCCCTTGTAAGTATTGAATACAATTTTAAAAAAGCATATATGAATGGTATAATATCAGGGGATGAACTAAAATACCTTATTAAGATTGCTAAGTCAATATTTTATCCCAAAAGAACCTATGATAGAATCTATAAAGAGTGTAACTTAAACCCGGCGGTCCTTCAAAGATTAAAGGAATTTATAGAAGATGAGGGTATTGACATAAAAAGGGAGGATGCCATCAGAGTCCTAGAATATGTAAGGGACAAACTACTGAGGTAGTCTAGTAATGGAACTTCAAGCAAAGATTAAACAAGTTGAAAACATCCTAAAGGATAAAAAGGTTATAATAGCATTCTCTGGCGGATCAGACAGTACACTAATAGCTAAGATAGCATCAAAGACTTCAAGGGAGGCTATAGCAGTAACTGTGGATACTGGGACACTGCCAGCAGATGTCGTGCGAAATGCGAAACATATAGCTTCAAAACTGGGAATCCCCCATAAGATCATAAAAGAAAATTTCCTCGAACATGAAAAATTCAAGAAAAACACCACTCAAAGGTGTTTCCATTGCAAGGATCGCATGTACGCCATTCTAGAATCTATTGCAGAAAAAAAAGGATTCGATATCATAGTAGATGGGACTAACATAACAGACATGCTCGAAGATCGGCCAGGGATCATAGCAAATTATAAAAGAAAAATAAGAAGTCCACTATTAGAAGCAAAAATAACAAAAGAAGATGTTATAGAATACCTAAAAAAAGAAAACATAAACTATACACCAAATACTACCTGCTTGGCAACTAGAATAAAAGGGCCAATAACCACCAAGAAACTCGATATGATATCATATGCCGAGAACCTCATAAAGGATCTTACAGGCCTCGAACTAGTTAGGGTTAGGGACTTCGATGGGATCGCGGTAATCCAGGTAGATGATACAAGTAAGATACTAGACATGCAACTTTTAGAATATATCGTGGAAAAGTTTAAATCAGCAGGTTTCAAAAGTGTCCATGTGGATATAGAGGGTTACCGCAAAAATAAAGGGGAGCTCATAGGATCACGAGAAGATGGTGAAATAATATTTGAATTAAAACTCCCTTATCCCATTGATTTGGAAAAAACGTACTCCAAGTTCAAAGATCGTCGAGGAGATGCTCTAAGGTTGAAAATAGATGATAGTACAGTTAGGATCTCGGGGGATGGTAAGATAATAATTGAGGAGGTTAAGGATAGAAAAAAGGCTGAGAGGATACTATTAGAGGTATTATCATCTATAAAGCGGCTGGAGAACTAGAGTACAGTTTGTATGTTTTCATCTACACTCCTTCTGAAACTGGTTATTTTACGGATGAAGCTCCTATTGTCCTCCCCTTGGAATATGATGTCACCCAGGACGTGGAACTCAACATCATCTGCTTTTATATTATTGAATATTATCTCTATTTGATTTGCCTCCTCGGGGGTATCGTTGGCTATAACACGATACTCTATGTTAAGATCTTCATGTTCTATAACATCACTTATTATTCTTTTGAGTAGCGATTCCATCACCGCGAGGAATGTTTCAATATATGGTAGTCCATACCACCAACAATATCCCCATAAAACTTTTAACTGAAGGTCAATGATAGAGACTTTCCCCCCATTTTTCGCTGCGAAGGTTAAAACGCCCTTTGAGGCTTTTATACGTATAGTGGATTCTTTACTCATCTGAATCAACTAGGGCCTTTATAAGATCCTGGGCTCTTAACAATCCTACAAGTTCGCCTTCAAAGTCTATTACTGGGATTTGTTCGATCTTGGATTTTCTCATTTTCTTTGCACAGTCACTGACACTTGTCGTTTTTGTCACTGTAACTAGTTCTGTTGTGGCAACATCCCTCACTTCTTTATCTGAAAATTTGAGTTGATTTTTTATAACATAGAGGACATTTCTACTATCCCATGTCCATCTGTCTCCTTCAGTACCCACTGAAGTATTATGGACTGTTCTCTCAGAGACTACCTCGCTTTCGTTTAGAAAATCTGTCTCGGTGAGTATCCCTGATAGTTTGGCTTCATTGTTAATTGTTAGCAGAACCTTTAATTTGAAGTATCTCATGATCTCAAATGCTATGTTAAGGGGTGTTCTATCCCATGTTGTGGGTATGTTTAGGATCATATAATCTTCTACTGGGGAGTCTATGTCCATTTCTGCGAGTGCACGGGATACAATGTCATAGGCTGTGATTATACCCACCAATTTATCGTTTTTGACTATGGGGATCCTCCTTATATTATTTTTCACCATTTTAGAAGCCACTAAACTTACAGGATCATCTGGGGAAGCTACAATAGGATCCCTTGTCATTATGAGGGCTATTTGTTCCTCGTCTGGATTTTCTATGATATCTGAACGCGTTATAATACCAACAAGCTCGCCAGAACCCTCTTTAACAACTGGCAATCCTGAAACGTTCCTTTTCCTCATTATATCCAATGCTTGGGCGCGGTTTCCTGGAACTTTCACATAGTATATTTCTTTTGACATTATATCCTTTGCTAACATTATTAACACCTTATCTGAAAAATTAGTTATCTTTCGAAAAAGGTCAATGAACTACTAATACTGGGCACTTTGCAGATCTTACAACTTTTTCAGTCACGCTCCCGAGAAGGAACCTATCGAGGCCATGTTTACCTGATGTTCCCATTACCACAAGATCTATGCCCTCCTTTTCTATCGTATTTAGGATCGAATCCGCGGGGGAACCTTCATCTGTCTTTAATGTGAGTTTGATATCATGACCTGATTCTTCGACAAGCTTTTTTATCTTATTTAATGAATTTGAGGCTTCTTCCTCGAGGATTTCCTTGATGCGTATTATGAGGTCGTCGGCTGGCAATCCTATGAAGGTGGATGTTTCCATAACTGTTAATGCCACTATCTCCGCGCCACTCTCCTTCGCTATCCATATGGCATGTTCAGCTGCTCTGTTAGCATATTCAGAGCCGTCAGTGGGTAGGAGAATTTTTTTGTACATAAATTCACCTCTTAACTATTCTACCTTTTATTATAACATATCTTATATTTTTCGATTGGCTTCTATTAATAAGTGAAAGATAAGGGTTCTTAGATAGGTGTTCAACTATTATAAGATCTGCTTGGAAACCCTCAGCTATGCATCCTATTTTTTTTCCGAGGAATCTGTGAATGTTTGTTGTCACCATCTTCAAAACATCCCTGGGATGGAAGTAGCCCCTTTTAAGGGCCCTTGTAACCTTTAAAGTGTATTCCATTTCCCTGAACATGTCTGGCGCATTAAACATTATGTTATCGGTTCCCAAGAGTAAGTTAATATTTTTGTCATGTATTTTTGCTATTGGTGGTATTCCTGTTGATAGCATGCCATTTGATCTTGGACATGCGACAATTGTAACATTATTTTCTGAAGCTAATCGGAGGTCTCTTGGGAGTGGGTTGGTAAAATGTATGAGTAAATGGAAGCCTGCATCTATGGCCCTTTCCACTTCACTTTTACCTGTCTTCTCTATTGAAAGTTTTTGAGCTTCAATGCTTTCGGCTACATGGATTGAGGCTATCTTATCCAACTTTTCACATTCTTCCACGATCTTATGAGCTGTTTCATCGGTTATTTCACCGAATCCGCTAGGCCCTATCCCATCGGCGAATCTTAGGAGCTTTTTTATCCTATTTCTCAATTTTGTCGTGCTTGGATCTTCTTCTAGGAAGATAGGATCCCTTCCTAGTATGATGGAATTTATAGGCAAATCTTTTAGTGCTTTTTTAAGTAATTTTATGCCTTTTATTCCGCCTTCTCTATAGTCTATAAAGGTTGTGGTGCCGGCTGATATCATTTCTAGGATAGAAGCTCTACTAGCCTCTATGATCTCCTTGTCTTTCGTATTCTCTAACATCTTATGTTTCAATCCCATTGGGGGTTTCACTATCTCATCTAGGCTTTTACCATCACCTAGGTCCTTTAGGATGCTGTCAGCAGTATGTACATGCGCATTTATAAGCCCTGGGACTACGATACAACCCTTGGCGTCTATTCTATGATCTGAGGAGATTTTTTCCTTGCTTATCTCTACTATCATGCCATCTTCTATTGCAATATTCACCTTCATAGGGTTTAAATTCATACCGCCTAATACGATACCATTTTCAATAACAAGCATTTTAAATCACAAAAGCCTATAAGCTTTTTAAAATTGACCTTGAATCCCCCACATTTTATTATATAAGTTTTCCAACTAGGATTCGTGGTATTCATTGAGGGATTTAACCGTTATTTTACCCATTTTAACGGCTTCTATGGCGTTTAGAGCCGCTCTTGCACCTGCGAGTGTTGTGACATATGGTATGCCTAATTCTATGGCCATCCTCCTTATAATGTACCCGTCATCGGCTGATTGTTTACCAGAGGGTGTGTTTATTATAAGCCCCACTTCACCAGATAGTATGGCGTCTTTTATGTTAGGCGAGGCTTGACTCACCTTATTTATAACTTTCACATTTGAGATGTCTTTCACAGCCTCTGCGGTGCCACGTGTTGCTATAACCTGGAATCCTAATTCTTCTGCTTTTTGAACTATGTCTGCTATTCTTGGCTTGTCAGAGTCTTTAACACTTATGAAGATTTTACCCTCTACTGGTAGTTCCATGTTGGCTGAAAGCTGTGACTTGTAATAGGCTAGTCCGAAGTTTTCATCTATGCCCATGCTTTCACCGGTGGATTTCATCTCTGGTCCGAGGACTGCATCGGCTCCTGGAAGTTTTATAAATGGGAATACAGATTCTTTAACCGCTACGTGGTCTATTTCTTTTTCTGAAGTCAGGCCCAATGATGATAGTTTTTTGCCTAGCATCAGTTTCGCAGCGACCTTTGCCAGTGGCACTCCTGTCGCTTTGCTCACAAAGGGTACTGTCCTGCTTGCCCTGGGGTTGGCTTCGAGTATGTAAACTGCAGGGTCCTCATTGGCTTTAACGGCATATTGTATGTTTATTAATCCCACAACTTCTAGTTCTAGTGCGAGTTTCTTTGTGTAATCTTTTATGATTTCTATTATATCTTCTGGGATGGTCTGGGGTGGTATGACACATGCGGAGTCCCCTGAATGGACGCCTGCTTCTTCGATATGTTCCATGATACCCCCTATATAGACTTCTTCACCGTCGCATAGTGCGTCAACGTCAACTTCTATAGCATCCTCTAGGAATTTGTCCACAAGGATTGGATGTTTTGGTGAAACTCTGACAGCCTCTTCCATGTACTCTTCAAGTTCTTTTTCGTCGTAGACTATTTCCATTGCTCTTCCACCAAGGACATAAGACGGTCTTACAAGTACAGGGTATCCTATTTTTTCCGCGACGCGTCTAGCGTCCTCGAATGATTTTGCTATACCATATGGGGCTTGTGGTATTTTCAATTTTTCCAAGACTCTTGTGAATCTTTCACGGTCTTCGACTTTATCAATACTCTCATATGGTGTTCCAAGTATCTTCACTCCTTCCTCTGCGAGTGGAACTGCTAGATTAATGGATGTTTGACCCCCGAATTGGACCACGACACCGTCTGGTTTTTCTTTGTCAATTATGGCTAATACGTCCTCTAGGGTTAAGGGTTCGAAATAGAGCTTATCTGATATGTCATAGTCTGTACTTACTGTTTCTGGGTTGTTGTTTACCATTATTGTCTCGAATCCTTCCTCTCTAAATGCCATGGTCGCATGCACGCAACAATAGTCAAATTCTATGCCTTGACCTATTCTTATAGGCCCTGATCCTATTATTAGAACCTTTGGTTTCCTTGAAACTTCCACTTCATCTTCCATGTCATAAGATCCATAATAGTATGGTGTTTTAGCCTCGAATTCGGCAGCGCAAGTGTCAACCATCTTATATACTGGTTTTATATCATGATTCTTGCGCAAGTCACGTATCTCTTTTTCCTTTAGACCTGTAAGTCGGGCTATTTTCTTGTCTGAAAAACCCAACATCTTAGCTTTCTTTAATGTTTCAGGGCCTATTCTATCTCCTTTGAGGGATTTTTCAAATTTTATTATTTCAAGTATCTTGTATAAGAAGAATTTATCAATCTTCGTAAGCTCATATACTTCATTGATGCTCATCCCATTTTTCAATGCCGTGTATACTTGGAATAGTCTCTCATCTGTGGGATTGGCGAGATCCTCTGGTGTGAAGTGAACTTCTTCGAAACCATATCTTCCAATGTCTAGTGACCTTATAGCTTTATGCAAGGATTCCTCCAAGGTCCTGCCAATGGCCATGACCTCCCCAGTGGATTTCATCTGGACTCCGATTTTCCTGTCTATGTCCCTGAACTTGTCGAATGGCCAGCGGGGTATTTTGGTCACGACATAGTCTATGCTTGGTTCGAATGACGCTGGCGTCTCCTTTGTGATATCATTTTGTATCTCGTCGAGTGTGAGGCCTATGGCTATCTTCGCAGCTATCTTGGCTATGGGATACCCTGTTGCCTTGGATGCTAGGGCACTGCTCCTGCTCACCCTTGGGTTCACTTCGATGACTTTATATTCTCCTGTTTCAGGATGCACTGCAAATTGTATGTTGCAGCCTCCTTCAATTTTAAGGGCTCTTATTATTTTGAGGGATACGTCTCTGAGTTTTTGGTTTTCTTCATCACTTAGCGTCTGGGCGGGTGCAACCACTATACTTTCACCTGTGTGTATGCCCATAGGGTCTATGTTTTCCATGTTACAGACTATGATACATGTGTCATTTTTGTCTCGCATGACCTCATATTCGAATTCTTTCCAGCCTAGGACTGATTGGTCTATGAGCACTTGGTTTATGAAACTCATTTCAAGGCCTCTTGTAACCACTTCTTTGAGTTCTTCCGGGTTGTGAGCCACGCCTCCACCGGTACCTCCAAGTGTGAAGGCTGGTCTCACGATAACGGGGTATCCTATCTCTTTAACAGCCTCTAGAGCCTCTTCAACTGATTCAACTGCCTTTGCTTTGGGTACTGGTTCGTTAATTTTTTTCATGAGACTGTCGAAGAGGTCTCTGTCTTCGACGTTCCTTATTGTTTCGATGGATGAGCCTATGACTTTAACATCTCCTAGTGCCCCCATTTGCGCTAGTCCTGTTGCAACGTTTAGGCCTGTCTGCCCTCCCATAGTTGGGAGTAAGGCGTCCGGTTTTTCCTTTTCTATGATTTTTGCCACTATTTCCGGCGTTAATGGTTCGATGTAGACTTTATCGGCCATGTCCATGTCTGTTTGGATTGTTGCAGGGTTTGAATTGACTAGTATGGTTTCAACACCCTCCTCTCTTAATGCTTTACATGCTTGGGAACCTGAGTAATCAAATTCGGCTGCTTGTCCTATCTGGATTGGCCCCGAGCCTATTATAAGTACTTTTTTTATGCTTTTATCCCGCGGCATCTGTGATCCCCTTAATATTCCCTCATTATCTTCACGAATTTGTCGAATGTGTTGTATGTGTCGTGTGGTCCTGGTCCAGCTTCTGGGTGGTATTGGACGCTCATGATGGGCAATTCTCTATGTTGTATACCCTCGACTGTCCCATCATTAAGGTTTATGTGGGTTATTTTAAGGTCTTTTTCGTCTATTGACTTTGGGTTTATTGCGAAGCCATGGTTTTGTGATGTTATAGCAACTTCTCCTGTTTCTAGGTTTTTGACTGGTTGGTTAGCTCCTCTGTGTCCAAATTTCATCTTGTATATTTTCGCATTGAATGCTAGTGCTATTATCTGTTGACCAAGGCAGATCCCGAATATCGGGAGCTTCTCTGATAATCTTTTAACTGTTTCTATAGCCTCCTTGACCCTTGTTGGATCTCCAGGACCGTTTGATACTAGTATGGCATCAGGTTCGTATTCTAGTATCACATCAGGGCTTGTATTATATGGTAGGAGCGCCACGCTAACTTCCCTTTCCAAGAAAGCTTTTATGATATTGTTTTTTACTCCGCAGTCTATTATAGCGATCCTGTCGTTGTATTCTTCATGTAAAATTTTAGGTTCCTTCACAGAAACTTTATCCACAAGGTCTAATTCACGTATGTCCGGTTGTTCCATGGCCAATTTTATAAGTTCATCATCATCAATCTCCTCAGTCGCTAGGGCCCCCTTCATGGTCCCCCTCTTCCTTATTTTTATTGTCAGGGCCCTTGTATCAACACCACTTATACCTGGGATCTCATATTCTTCTAGGAAATCTGAGAGCGTCTTTTCCGCCAAATGATGTGATGGTCTCCTACATTGCTCCCTCACAATAAGTCCTTCTGCTTTTATACTATCTGATTGATACCATTTACTGGATATTCCATAATTTCCTTGAAGTGGATATGTCAACATTAAAATTTGGCCTTTATATGATGGGTCTGTGAGTGCTTCAACATAGCCTGTCATGCCGGTTGCGAATACGACTTCTCCGCTCTTAACTGTTTCGAAACCGAAACCTTCACCCTTGAGTAAAGTTCCATCTTCTAGGGCAAGTTTAGCTTCCCTAACCATTAAATCACCAGTTTATATTTCTTTTTTCATCACCACTGCGTCGTCGCCGTTCTCATAATATTGTGGTATCCTATTTTCTTCTTTAAATCCTAGGCTCTTATAAAATTTTATAGCCCCTTTATTTTTCGCCCTAACCTCCAATTTAACAGTATTAACCCCAAATTTTTCGAAAATTTCTATAGCCGCTTTTACAAGTCTTGTTCCGAATTTCCTGCGACGATATTTCCTATCAACTGCCAGTGATATGATATGCCCCTCATTTTCAAACCTTATCCAAAATATAATATATCCTACAACCATATTATCTTCTTGGGCAACGAGAAAACCAGCCCCTATATCATAAAGGTAGCGTAGAAGTTGTGGGGGATAAGGCTCCTCAAAGGACATACTCTCGATTTCCATAACCCTCTTAAGATCCTTTGGCTTAAATTCCCTCACTATCATCATCATTGTCTCCGTGATAGGTATGTGGGAAGATCTTGCATCATATATAATACAAGAATGCAACCCAAATGATAAGGTTGTGGAAGTAGGCGTTGGAAGATTTTTCAAAGTTGCAGAGTACCTCCAGGAACATTCAATGATTGATCTGATCTTAACAGATATTAAACCTTCCCACCCCCAGGTAATAGAAGATGATATCACAAATCCAAGGTTAGAAATATATAAAGGGGCGCGGTTAATATACTCGATAAGACCCCCACTAGAATTACAGAAACACCTTATAAAAGTAGCAGAGAATGTAAAAGCCAAACTTTTAATAAGACCATTATCCACAGAACATCCCAGAATATTTGAGAACATGAAACTCGTAAATTATAAAAGAAGTTTCTTTTACGAATATCAACCCAACCAAAGGAGATATCTAGAGTGAAATGGGAGCAGATGGAAATCAAAGAAATCCTAGAAGAGCTTGCCACATCCAAGGATGGTCTAAGTTCGGAAGAGGCCAGAAAGCGCTTATCAAAGTATGGTGAAAACGAATTAGTCGAAGAAAAAAAGGAGGGACCTCTCAGATTATTCTTAAACCAGTTCATGGATGTTCTGATAATACTATTAATTGTAGCGGCTTTAGTCTCCTATTTTATAGGCGATTTACTAGACTCCATGGTAATATTATTTGTTGTTGTCGTGAATGCCATCATAGGCTTCATGCAAGAATATCGTGCCGAGAAGGCTATGGAAAAACTTAAAAGTCTCATCGCTACTGAAGCCGTTGTAATACGGGATGGGGAAACGAAAAAAATACCAGCGCGCGAATTAACCATAGGCGATTTAGTAGTGATAGAAGAAGGCGACAATGTACCAGCAGATCTTAGACTCATAGAAACTTCCGAACTTAGGATAGATGAGTCGATAATCACCGGTGAATCAATACCAGTCCATAAAACCCATGAATTGAGCGAAAAAGGGGATAACATCGCCTACATGGATTCAAATGTGGTCTCGGGCCGGGGTAAAGGTGTTGTAATAGCTGTTGGAATGGAAACATCCATAGGTAAAATTGCGGGCATGATCCAAGAAGAGGAGGGTAAAACACCACTCCAGGAGAAAATATCACGTCTGGGGAAGAGCCTCGGATTCATAGCAGTTATTGTATGTTTCATGGTTTTCATCCTCCAATTCTTAAAGGGTATCAACATTGTTGAAACCTTCATGACCGCTGTTTCCCTTGCGGTGGCCTCTGTACCAGAGGGTCTCCCAGCAATTTTAACATTAACCCTTGCACTTGGCATGCAAAAGATGGCGAGAAGCAATGCCATTATAAGAAAACTCCTTGCAGTAGAAACCCTAGGATCCTGCACTTTCATCTGCACCGACAAGACAGGCACTCTAACCCTTAACAAGATGAGAGTAAGAAAACCATTATTAACTTCAAAGGACAGGGCCTTGGAAGTTTGTGCACTCTGTAATAATGCAAGTTTTTCCAATGACAAGGTTATAGGGGATCCTACAGATGCTGCGTTACTTCTCTTTGCACGCGATAATGGTTACATAAGAGAGGAACTTGAAGAAGAATATCCTCGGATAAAGGAAATACCACTTGACAGCGACCGTAAAAGAATGAGCACCATACATTCCTCCACTTCAGGATATTACTTGTTTATTAAAGGAGCGCCTGAGATAATCTTGGAAAGAACCGGTTATATCGAGGAAGAAGGGAAAATAAGAAAATTTAAGGATGCTGACTTGGAATATTGGAAGAAGAAATTAGATGAGATGACATCTCAGGCTCTTAGGGTGCTTGGACTAGCATATAAGCCACTTACTGATCTAGATGATGAGAAGGATCTTGAAAGGGATCTTATTTTTGTCGGTCTTGTTGGTATGATGGACCCACCTAGGAAAGAGGCTGCTGAGGCCATAGAAACTTGTAAAAAGGCTGGTATAAAAGTTGTGATGATAACTGGGGATCATAAAGATACTGCAGTTGCAATTGCCAAGGAATTGAATCTAATGGAGGATGGTGAAGCTATTACTGGTGAAGAATTAGACAAGCTTACTGATGAAGAATTCGAGTCTATGGTAGAGGATATAAGAGTTTATGCACGGGTCTTCCCCCAACAGAAGGTTAGAATTGTCGAAACACTCCAACGTCGTGGTCATGTAGTTGCAATGACAGGAGATGGGGTTAATGACGCGCCAGCACTCAAAAAAGCTGCTATTGGCGTTGCAATGGGGAGTGGTACAGATGTTGCTAAGGAAGCTTCTGATATGGTGCTCCAAGACGACAACTTCGCCACTATCGTAAAAGCAGTGAAAGAAGGGCGTACAATATTTGATAATATAAGACGTTTCGTTAAATTCCAACTTTCAACGAATGTTGGAGCCATCCTCACCATAGTATCATCTTCTGTGATGAACATGCCACTCCCATTCAATCCCATCCAGATCCTCTGGATAAACATTATCATGGACGGACCCCCAGCACAATCACTAGGAGTTGAACCCCCAGAAAGGGATATAATGTCGAGAAAACCGGAAAAAGAAGAGATACTACCCCAGAGGAACTTGCTCCGTATAGTATTAGCAGGTATTATAATGGCAATAGGCACATTAGCCATCTACACATACAAGTTATATTCTGGGGATGAGAATGCAACTACAATAGCATTCACAACATTTGTAATGTTCCAGATCTTCAACGTGTTTAATTGCAAATCACAGGGTGGATTTTCAAATAAACTGCTCTTTTTTGCCATTGCAACTTCATTCATACTACAATTATTTGTCATCTACCTACCACCATTCCAGGGTATATTCCGGACCAAGGCCATTTCAATCATGGATTGGATACTCATAATATTGGTGGCTTCACTCATACTAGTACATGAAGCGATAATTAGGCAGGTTGATAAGAGGAGAAACTTATGAACATTCTCATAATGGCAGGAACCCACGATGCAGTAGAAATAATAAAAAAACTTAAGGAATCCACAGATCATAGGATAATAGCAACCACTACAACAGATTATGGTGGTAGACTAGCCAAGGCTGCCGGGGCAGATAAGATAATGACAGAGGCCCTTAACAAGGCAAGTTTAGCCAAGGTTCTTGAAATTGAAAATGTTGACATTATAATAGATGCAACCCACCCATTCGCCGTGAAAGCCACGGAAAACGCGATCAAAGCCTCTGAAGAGAATTTAACATATTATATCCGTTTTGAAAGGCCAACCCCGAAATTAGATGGGGATATATTGAGAGTTGAATCCTTTAAGGAGGCTGGACGGGCAGCGGCCAAGATCCTGGAAGAGAGGGATGGTAATATCCTACATCTGGCCGGTGTTTCAACACTTAAGGATGTGATTGATCAGGTTGGGACTGAGAATATAGTGGTCCGGGTTTTACCCCATCCACGTTCTATAGAAGCATGTTATAGGATGGGCATACCAGCGGAGCAGATAATAGCAATGCAGGGAACATTCTCAAGAGCCCTTAACAGGGAAATTATGAAGGAATATAATGCGATTGCCGTGATCACAAAGGAGAGTGGAGAAACTGGGGGCCTAATAGAGAAAGTGAAGGCTGCTGAGGATCTTGGGGTTCCAGTTATACTCGTGGACAGGCCATTTATTGAAAAATTGGAGGGTAAACTTGTATTTGATGATATTGATGAACTTCTAGCATTCATTGGGAGAATGGTGAAACTTTAACATTGGAGCCTTCTTCGAGTATCTCCACATTTTTCGGGACCTTAATGTAACCATCTGCATCTGCAAGTGAAGTTATGGCGCCAGAATCTTTCAGTATAGGGTATACTTTATTATTTTCGATTTTTACGAGGGCATAATGTATTCTACCCCTTGATGAATGTAATCTGCGTGCGAGTGGTAATTCTATTGTGCGATGTTCCATTTGGGGTTTGCCTGAAAGTTCCATCAGATAAGGGCGTAAAAAAACATCAAAGATTATCAGGGCAGAAACAGGGAAGCCAGGGAGTCCGAATACAAGTTTATCATCTATTTTACCTATGATGGTGGGTTTCCCTGGTTTTATGGAGATTCCATGGATTATCACTTCACCAATGTCTTCGATTACTTCTCTGAGCATGTCACCGGCTCCGGCTGAAGTTCCACCAGAGGTTATGAGGATGTCACACTCTTGAATACTTTCTTGGATGGTCTTATAAACTTCTGTGTAATCGTCTTTCACAATACCTAGGATTTTTGGTTCGCATCCGCAATT
Organism: Methanothermobacter tenebrarum; assembly: GCF_003264935.1. Classification (NCBI taxonomy): domain Archaea; kingdom Methanobacteriati; phylum Methanobacteriota; class Methanobacteria; order Methanobacteriales; family Methanobacteriaceae; genus Methanothermobacter; species Methanothermobacter tenebrarum. The sequence goes on along the minus strand of NZ_QLOE01000003.1, from coordinate 55,323 downwards.
CTTAACTGCAGCAGCGAGACTATGAGAATTCGAATCGAAGATTTTGCCAGGAGTCCAATGATTTGAGGGTTCTATTAATTCGTTCCCAGTTGAGAGTATACCTATCTTTGGTTTGGCTATGACAGGCACCTTGGATATGCCGGCTGCGCTTATCGCCCCAATCTTTTCTGGTGATAATATTGAATTTTTCTTGGCTATGATTTCATTCTTTGGCATGTCTGACCCTCTTGGGGCGATGTGCTGGCCAGGATATGCGCTCCTATAGATTAGTATATTATCATCTTCTTCTTCGGTATATTCGATCATGACTATGGCATCAGCGCCTTCGGGTATTGGGGCTCCTGTGCTTATACGTGAACAGTATCCTCTCCTGACTTTTTTTTGTGGGATTGCACCGGCTTCTATCACTTCGATACACTTTAGGATGCTTGGATTATCTTCAGAGGCGTGAAATGTGTCCTCTGCTTTTAAAGCATATCCGTCCCTAGAAGCTCGATTAAATGGTGGCAGGTCAATTGGACTTTTCACATCCTGGGCTAAGACTCTACCATACGCATACTTTAGGTTTATCTTTTCCACCTTTGGTGGGTGATAAATTTCCTGGAAAAGGCTGCGGATTATACTATGAGCCTCTCTTGTATCTACAAGGTCTAAGAATTCACGGCCCATCCCATAGATCCCTCCAAGATTCCATTTAATTTTTCATTATTCTCCTCCAAGATTGGGAGGGTGTGCCTCCTTCTTTATTGGTAACAATAATTATTTTATAGTATATTATAGAGATATTATATTGTCTTTTTCTAGATAATTAAAGTTGTAGAGGGAGGAGATTATTTGGGTAAAGGTAATACTGAGGAGGTTAGAAGAGTTAGGATACCTAGGAAGGGTGAAATACCTGGGATTGTCGAGCAGATACTAGGTCATGGTAAGTTGAAGGTTATATGTAGTGATGGTAAAACCCGCCTTGGGCGCATACCTGGTAAGATGAAAAAGAGGATATGGATCAGGGAAGGTGATGTTGTACTTGTGAAGCCATGGGAGTTTCAAAGTGATGAGAGGGCTGATATAGTATGGAGGTATACGCGTACCGAGGCTAATTGGCTTGAGAGAAGGGGTTACTTGAATTTATAGAGTAGATGGTTGAATTGTCCGCTGATAAGAAGGATAAGACCTTCCACGAGGTCGATTCTGCATTGGAAAGGTTGAAATCCGAGAAGCGCCTTAAAGGCGTGGAGGATAGGCGTGTTGCAAGCGAAGTCTTTGATAAAAGGACACTTGAAGTTCTCTATAAGTTGTCAAATACTGGTTATCTCGCTATTCTTGATGGGGTTATAAGCACTGGTAAGGAGGCTAACGTTTTTAAGGGCTTGGATGATAATGATAATTTTGTAGCTGTTAAAATTTATCGTATTGCAACTTCTGATTTTAGGAAAATGCAATATTATATCCAAGGCGACCCGCGTTTCAAGGTTAAGATGAGCAACAAGAGGCAGATAGTCCATACTTGGGTGAACAAGGAATTCAGGAACCTTAAAAGGGCATATGAGAACGGTGTTAGGGTTCCAAAGCCGTTTGTTTCAAGAGAGAATATTCTAATAATGGAGTTTATAGGTGACATAGAAGGTAACCCTGCACCAACATTAAGGGAGGCCCCACCCCTATATCCTGAGGAGATGTTCAATAAGATAATATATTATATGAGGTTATTGTATAGGGAGGCCAGGCTAGTTCATGGGGATCTTTCAGCATTTAATATTCTCAATTTTGATGAGGAGCCTGTTATCATTGATATTTCACAGGCTGTGGTGGTTGATCATCCAATTGCAGGAGAATTACTTGAAAGGGATATTAGGAATATTAGTAGGGATTTTAAACGTTTTGGTGTTTCATCAACTCCCCAAGAGATCAGGGAGAAGATAATAGATTAACCTACACCTGTGAGGTGTGTCCAAGTGGCGGCAGAAGAATACTTGAAAATTCCAAAAGACAGGATAGGGGTTCTCATCGGGAAAAAAGGGGAAGTTAAAGAGCGTATAGAAAGGTTAACACAGACTAGGCTTAATATTGATAGTGAAACGGGTGCCGTGACTATAATACCTGAGGAGAAGCTTGATGATCCTCTTTCCCCTTGGAAGGCGCGTAATATTGTCAAGGCCATAGGTAGGGGTTTCAATCCAGAGATTGCAATGCGTCTCATACACGACAATGTAACCCTTGATATTATAAACATACCAGATTATGTGGGCAAATCCAAAAAGGCCATAGCAAGACAAAAAGGTAGAATAATAGGACGTGGTGGTATAACACGCCAAATAATCCATGACATGACAGGTGTTGACATTTCAGTTTATGGTAAAACAGTTGCATTAATAGGCGAGTTCGAAAATCTTATGGTTGCAAGAGAAGCCGTTGAAATGCTCCTTAAAGGGGCCAGACACAAGTCTGTATACTCCTTCCTCGAAAAAAAGAAACAAGAACTAGAAATGAAAGAGTTTGAAGAGCGGGTTAATATAAGATAAAATCAACAAAAATCCACAATTTTAATAAAAGGTCTCTTTAAAATACTCAAAAGATATTAACGAAAACCCTATTTTATAATCGCTTGATATATATGGTACGAATTATAATATAATCTATAAGGGAATAATTCTAAAAGTTGAAGGGAGGCTACTTTTTGGAGAGACAAGCAGGAGAACTATTTGAAGAATTTCAAGAACTTACCGCATCAGAATTCTTCCGTAAAAACAGGCAAATGTTAGGTTTCTCGGGTAAGATAAGATCCCTTACCATGGTATTCCATGAACTAATAACAAATAGCCTTGACGCCGCCGAAGAGGCTGGCATACTCCCCCATATAAAAATAAACTTGAAAAGAGTTGGCAAAGACCATTACATCCTAGAACATATGGACAATGGCCCGGGTATACCAGAAGATTACATCCCCAAAGTTTTTTGCACAATGTTTGCAGGTTCAAAATTCAGAAACATCCAATCAAGGGGGCAACAAGGCCTCGGATGCAGCGGCTGCGTACTACTATCCCAGATGACCACAGGAAAACCAGCCACTATCATATCAGCATACAAAGAAGACGGCGAACTCAAAGGAGTTAAAATGTCCCTAAAAATGGATGTGAAAAAGAACAAGGGACTAATTCTCGAAAAAGAAGAGGTCAACCCCAATGGGACGGGAGTATACGTAAAACTCCACTTCAAAGAAGTTTCATATTCACTTTCAGAACAAGGAGCCTACGAATATATCCGGAGGACCATGATAGGAAACCCACACGCCCAGATCACATTCACAGACCCCGCAGGAAGAAAATACGTATTTAAAAGAGCCTCAAACGTCATACCCCCACTACCAAAGGAAATACTACCCCACCCAAAGGGTGTAACAGCAGACGACCTAATATTCATGGCAAAACACACAGACAAAAGACGCTTCAGAAGCCTACTCACAAGCTCACTCTCCAGAATGTCCACAAAAAAGGTCAAAGAACTCGAAAAACTAACAAACATAGACTTTAACAAAAGACCAAGGGACATGACATGGGAAGAAGCCGAAGAAATAGTAGAAGCCTTCAAAAAAATGGACTTCATGGCCCCGCCAACCAAAGGGCTCATACCAATAGGAAAAGACCAAATAGAAAAAGGCATGAAAGAAATACTAAGCCCAGAATTCGTAGCAGCCACCACAAGAAGGCCCCTAACCTACAGGGGTGGTGTGCCATTCATAATAGAAGCAGCCGTAGCATATGGCGGTAAAGCAGGTAGGCTCGTCGGTGAACAACGGAAAACCGAGATAATGAGGTTCGCGAACCGCGTGCCGCTCACATTCGACCAGGGAAGTTGTGCACTAACCGAGGGGGTTAGAAGTCTTGACTGGAAAAGATACGGTATAAGAGACTTCGAAAATGCACCACTCACAATCTTCGTAAACATAGTATCAACCAACGTACCATACCTCTCAACAGGAAAACAAAGCATAGCCCCAGAACCCGAAATATTACAAGAAGTTAGACAAGCCACAATGCAAGTAGCCCGCAAACTCCAGAAACATATAAGGGCTAAAAAAGCGGCTAAGGAAGAAGCTAAACGGGCCAAAGTCTTCGAAACATACATCCCTATTATAATGAGGGAAGCGGCGCTCTTAGCAGAAAAAGAAGAACCAGATTATAAACCTCTACTTAGAAAAGTGACAAGAAGAGCGAAGACAGAACTCCTAGGTGAATCAGATGATGAATAGAAGGGAAATAGCACTACAAAAGCTCAAAGGCTTAGGCGAGATGATAATAGAAGATGTCACCAAAGATAAGGTGCCAAGGATAAGAGTACCTTCAAGGAGCACATCTAATATCATATATGATGATAAAAAGCGCCACTACATCCTAGGCGAAAAATATGGTATCAGATCCATGGGAAACGTTAAACAGATAAAAAAGATAGCCCAGATGTTATACATAGCCAATTTCTGCAAAGATCTTGTCAAGAGAAACAAAACAGCAACTCTGAGGGAATTATATTATGTCTCGGAAGGTTGGGATGTTGACTTCGCAGACCAACAAGAGTCTAATATAATAGGCGAAGACCTTGAAGTCACCTTGGGAATGACCCGCGAAGACCTTGGACTACTACCAGAAGAAGACGGCGCAGCAGTATACGGAGAATTAACAGTAAGGGAAGGCGACATTGAAATAAACGCCTTGAAGGCTGGTAAATCAGGTTATACCATACCACCAACCATCGACGAAGTAGAATTCGTTGACCATGACGTTGAAAGGGTTATAGCAGTCGAAACCATGGGTATGTACCATCGTCTCGTCCAAGAAAAGGCCTACAAAAAATTCGATTCACTCATTGTAGGATTAAAAGGCCAGGCTGCAAGGGCAACAAGAAGATTCCTCAAAAGAGTGAACGAAGAATTAAACCTACCAATATATATTTGCAATGACGGAGACCCATGGGGATTCCACATAGCCATGGTAATAATATCAGGGAGCGCTAAACTAGCCCATGTAAACCATGAATTAGCCACTCCAGATGCCAAGTTCCTCGGAGTGACAGCAACCGATATAATAAATTACGATTTGCCAACAGACCCCCTGAAGGATATAGACATTCTAAGACTCAAAGAACTCCTACGTGACCCCCGTTACAAGGACGATTTCTGGAAAAGAGAAATCAAGAAAATGTTAAAGATAGGTAAAAAGGCCGAACAACAATCATTTTCAAAATATGGTCTCGAGTATGTTGTTGACACATATCTCCCAGAAAAATTGGATGAAATAGAAACCTAAATACTTTACTCTTTGGAATCCAGAAGAAAAGATTATATCTGAATCAAAAAATAGAATTTTCACATGTCATCCCACGGGATGGGGGAGGTTATAAAGATGGTATCTGTAGCTATAAATGGATATGGGACCATAGGTAAAAGGGTGGCTGATGCTGTAGCCGCCCAAAAGGACATGAAGATAGTTGGTGTGAGCAAAACAAGACCTGATTTCGAGGCTAGAATGGCCCTTAAGAAAGGGTATGACCTCTATATAAGCATACCTGAAAGAGAAAAACTATTTCAAGAAGCAGGCATCGAAATAAGCGGTACAGTTGAGGATATGATAGATGAAGCAGATATAATCGTAGACGCGACGCCAGAGGGCATAGGTGCTAAGAACCTTAAAATGTACAGGGAAAAGGGCATAAAAGCAATATTCCAGGGAGGAGAAAAACACGAAGATATAGGATTGTCCTTCAACTCCTTCACAAACTATGATGATTCCCTTGGAGCAGACTATACAAGGGTAGTATCATGTAATACCACAGGCCTTTGCCGAACCCTAAAACCCATAGATGATCTCTGTGGTATAAAAAAGGTTAGAGCTGTTATGGTGAGAAGAGCAGCAGACCCAGCCCAAGTTAAAAAGGGTCCGATTAATGCTATCGTGCCAAACCCTCCAACAGTACCATCACACCACGGCCCAGACCTTAAAACAGTCATGTACGGTATTAACATTAATACAGTGGCTTTACTAGTCCCCACAACCTTAATGCACCAACACAATATCATGGTAGAACTTGAAAACCCAGTTGATATAGAAGAAATAAAAGAAGAACTTAACAAAACATCTAGGGTTATGCTAGTAAAAGCGAGTGAAGGTCTCGCATCCACAGCAGAGATAATGGAATATGCAAGGGAGTTAGGCCGTCCACGCAACGACCTCTATGAAATTGCTGTATGGGAAGAATCCCTTAATATAGTGGATGGCGAATTATATTATATGCAGGCCGTGCACCAGGAAGCTGATGCGGTACCAGAGAGTGTAGATGCTATAAGGGCCCTATTAGAACTTGAAGAGGATAACAAAAAGTCTATAGAGAAGACAAATAAGGCTATGGGGATCCTCTAAAAGGAGTCCGATGATCAACATGATAAGGTTAGGCCCAGCAGGTAACCCAGTTAATTATAAAGGAGAATCCAGTAAAGTCTGCAGTTATATCCGGGCCATGAACCTTGATGCTTATGAGTACCAGGCCACCTATGGTGTTAGGGTAAGTGAAAGGATCGCCGAGGGTATCAAGGAAGATTCTAGCAAGAATGATATCATAGTGTCAATCCATGCACCTTATTATATTAATCTTTCCTCTCCTAAGGATGATGTGCGTGAAAGGTCTATTGAACGGTTAATGCAAGCTGCAAGGGCCGGGGAATGGATGGGAGCCTACAGGATAGTATTCCACCCCGGCTTCTATTCTGGTCAGGATAAAGAAAAGGCCCTTAAAGTTTGTGAAGAGTCTATAAGTTTGCTTTTAGAAGAAATTGAGGCATCTGAGATCCGAGATTTTTGTTTCGCCCCGGAGACTACTGGTAGAATATCCCAGGTTGGAAGTTTATCTGAGATTATCGAAATCTGCCAATCATTTGATAATTTCGAACCAACAATTGACTTCGCCCACATATATGCCAGGAGGAGGGGAGCGCCCAAGGAAATTGAAGATTATATGAACATACTCAACCTATTAGAGGATAATCTAGATATCGAGCATTTACATTGTCATTACACTAGAATCGAATATACGGATAAGGGGGAGAAGAAACATCACAGCTTGGATGAGAAAGACTATGGACCCCCTTTAAAGCCAATACTTTATGCTCTCATCGAAAAAGGTTGGGATTATACGATAATTTGTGAGACGCCCCATAGAGATCTTGACGCCCTCAAAATTAAGGAAATCTTGATGGATATATCAAGTGGGAAAATATAATATATTAGTAGTTTCCTTAGCATAGTATAGGAAAAAATTTTATTCTCGGTGATGCGGTGAAATTTAGTAATATTGTCCATGACTCACAGACCAAAGATAACAAAACCCCTAAAAGAATAGTGAAACCAGAGAAAAAAGCGAAACTAGTGGTATTGCAACCAGTAGGGTACCCCTTCGTTTGTAGTCTTATTGAAACGCCTAAAATAGAAGTTATCAATAATGAACTTTTTGAATTATACGCAAGAGAACAATGGGAGGGGTTCCTGGTAACTGAAGGCTCATACCTATTTGACCAGAGACTATTACCAGACTATGCATTCAAGATTATAAGAGCTTACCCAGATAATTCAAAGATTAACAGAAATACGTCCATCGTATTAATAGAAACAAAGAACATTGAGGATTTCCATGAAGTCCGCAGCAACGTTAGAATGGATGATGTTATAGGACAAGAGCATGCTAAGATGAAATGTAAGATTATAATGAAGTATCTTGAAGATCCGGAAAACTTCAAGGAATGGGCTCCAAGGAACGTGTTATTTTATGGCACGCCCGGAACTGGTAAAACAATGCTAGCAAAATCTCTAGCCAATGAATTAGACGTCCCATTATATCTTATAAAGGCAACAAGTCTTATAGGAGACCATGTAGGGGATGGTGCCCGTCAAATCCATGAATTATATGAACTTGCTTCAAAGACAGCCCCATCAGTCATTTTCATAGATGAAATAGACGCTATAGGATTAGATAGAAAATACCAGTCTATAAGGGGTGACGTATCAGAGATAGTGAACGCACTCCTCACAGAAATGGATGGTATAAACGAAAATTATGGGGTAGTCACAATAGGAGCCACCAATAACCCATCTCTACTCGATAGCGCCCTTAGAAGCCGTTTCGAGGATGAAATAGAGTTCACACTCCCAACAGAGGATGAGAGAAGGGAAATGATAAAAAGATACATGGAGACCATGCCACTCAAAATAGAATATCCCATCGAAAAACTAGTGAAATTGACGAAGGGCATGTCAGGGAGAGACATAAAAGAGAAGATATTAAAGAATGCTCTCCACCAGGCCATAGCCGAGGACTCAGATACTATAACAGAGAAACATATAGAAAAGATATTTAGAGATAACAATAAAAAGGCCAAGGAACCAAAACACATGTTCGCATAAAAGATCAACCCCCACTTTACGAGACCTTTTCTTATGGTTGAGAGGTTCCCTTTTAAAGGAGTAGCCCCCATTGAGAACACATAAATACGGAAATTAGTCAGTTAAATAATTTTTCACAAGCTTTTATAAGTTCCTCGTCGTCTTTTTCAGCAGCTTCACGTAACCTTGATACTATGTCATGGAATATTTTATTTACTATGGATCTTGTAAGATCCTCTATTATTTTTTCTTCACCTTCTATTTTGCCCAGCTTTTTTATTGCCTTTTTTGTTTCCCTTACTCTGATTTCTTCCATTTTTTTACGTATTTTTGAAATGAGTGGTTCTATTTTTTTATATTTAAGTGAATTGACTAATAATTCTAGTTCTTCTTCTATGATCTGCTCTGCTTTTTGCGCTTCTTTTTCACGTTTTCTACGATTTTTTTCCGCTATGCCTCTCAAGTCGTCGATATTGAATAATTTTATCCCTAGTTCTTTGACCTTTTCTTCTATGTCTCTTGGGTTTGCTATGTCTATCATTGTAACAGTATCACGTCTTTCTACTGGTATGGCCTTTTTCACTCTTTCATGGGTTAATATGTAGTGTGGAGCTGCTGTTGCACTTATAACTACATCCGCATCTGATAGTGCCTCGTCTAATTTGTCGAATTGGATTGCATATCCTCCAAGTTCTTCTGCAAGTTTAACTGCTCTGTCATATGTCCTGTTAGCAACTACTATGGCCCTTAATTGTTTCTCTGCCAAAGCCCTGGCAACTAGTGCGCCCATTTCCCCTGCTCCGATCACGAGGACCTTTTTACACTTTAGGTCTCCTTGGACTGATTCAGCAAGTTCTACCGCGGCGGAGCCTATGGAAATTGACCCTTTGTTTATTTGAGTCCTGTTACGGACCATTTGCCCCACGTGCACGGCCTTGTTGAAGATCATGTCAAGGATGGGGCCGCATGATCCTCTTTTTAATGCAGCTAACCTGGCTTCTTTTATCTGGCCCAGTATCTGGTCTTCGCCTATTATCATGGACTCTAATCCTGCTGCTAATCTTAGCAAGTGTTTGAGTGCATTTTGCCCTTCTTCTCTGATTATGTTTGGGTGATTTATAGCTGGGGTGGGTTCTTTAACTATAAGGTAGTGTTCTATCCTGTTACATGTTTTGATTGGGATGTGTTCTTTTATATTCCCTTTTAGTTCATCTAATATTTCATCGAGTATTTTGTCTGCCTTTTCTATCCCCTCAATGTCTGCTATTTTATGATCTACTCTAATATTTAGTATCAGCTAGGATACCCCCAGATGCTCGATGAGGGAGTCCACATATTTTTTAGCCTCTTCTAGGTCCTTATTCTTTAAGTGGAGTTGGATTTTATTGTCTTTGGTTAGACTATAGAGTATTCTGCGCCTTTTCTTTTGATCTGGGATGATCTTCTTAAGTTTGCGGCGTGCATAATCTTGTAATCTTATCTGGAGGATGTCCTCCTCCGTTATCGCGTCCTTTATTTTGTCTCGTATGGCACGGGCCATTATTGGACTTTTACCATGAGTTGATATTGCTATTCCCACGTCATCAGTTGAGAACGTGATTGGGACGATCAGATTCCCATCTTGGGGTTTGTCGGCTCTGTTTAAGAGTTTCCCTGATGAGAGGGATGCTACTTTCTCGTTTAGTGTTGGATCTCCACTTGCGGTTATGATAATATCCGCCCATTTGATTAGCTCTTCCATTTCTTCTAATGGCTTGTATATGATGCCCATCTCTTCGAGACGGGGTTGTATGTTATCCCCACAGATTATTACTTTGGCTCCGGCTTCTCGGAACCTTATAGCTCTTCTAGTAGCCACCTCCCCCGAACCTAATATGAAAACTTTTTTACCATCCAATTTTAAAAATAATGGGGTCCATGGCATTTTTTCATCCCTGTTCGAGGGTTTTCATCCTAAGTATTTTCATGGCTGTTCTCAGGTCGTTTTTGGCTTGTATTAGGGCTTCTCTCGCATCTTCCATGGTGACGTTGAAGGCTTCCGCGAGGGCTTTTATATCTTTTTTATCGATTATCTCCGCTTTTCCGACCAGTCTTTTGGCTAGTTCTTTCTTGAGTTCCATGTATTCGTCGACTGTCATGTTGATTTTTTTCATGACTAAGTCTCTGAAAGGGCAGGGTTTGGATGGTTTACAGCACCATACCAAGGATCCGAAACAGGTACCTTCACCTTCACCTAGTCTTGTTTTTTTGGCGAATTCTTCTTTTATTGCTATGTATTCTTGGGGTGTTAAGCCCGCATCTTCTAGGGCATATAGTATGGGGCAAGGTTTGATTGGGGGACAGCAGAATGCTAGCGCTCTTTTGTCTCCGCCTCTGCAAACGTGTGAAGGTGCATCGTCCCATCCCAAGGGTAATCCTCCTGATAGAATAAAGAGAAAGCGTATTATTCTTCTGTTAACATTTTCTCTTTTTCGGGTGGTGTGAGTTCTGTGACTATCTCTTTTGGATCTCCTGTCTTGATTATTTTACCGGCCCTCATTAGGGATGCTCTATCACATACATCTAGCACGAAATCCATGTCGTGTGATATTACTAGGAATGTCTGGTTTAATTCATCTCTCGCCCTTATTATAGAATCTGCAACATGTACCCTTGTTATGGGGTCCATGGTACCTGTGGGTTCATCTAGGATGACTATCTTAGGTTCTTTGATCAGGACCTGGGCTAGCGCGACCCTGTGGCGTTCACCACCACTTAATTCATCCGGGAATTTTTCTAATAGGCTTTCAGCGTAGGATTCGTCGAATCCCACAGCCTTTAGGACGTAAATTGCCTTCATTTTAGCGAATTCTGCGGGTAATTCCAAGCTTATGGCCTCTGTGAGGTTGCCTAAAACTGTCCTGTGGGGGTATAGGCTGTATTCTTGGTGTAATATGCCAAGGTATGGTGTTACTCTTCCACGTCCGAGGGGTCCTTTTTCTGTCATGTCAATCCAATCGTCTCCGAGTCTGACACATACTTCCCCGTCACTGGGTTCTGTTAATCCGAAGAGTATTCTTGAGAGGGTTGTTTTACCTGCGCCACTTAGGCCCACTACTCCGAATATTTCACCTTCATAGACTGTTAGGTCTACGCCGTCAACTGCTTTAACAACTCCACGTTCGATGGAATAATAATGTTTTTTAACATTTCGCATGATTATTAGCGGCTCTGCGACCTCATATTCCTTCACCCTTTCGGGGGCGGGTACTTGTTCCATGAATTTAGCCACTATATCCTCTGGGTCTCCTTCTTCGACTATTTCTCCTTTGTCGATCCATATTAGGTGATCTGATAGGTCTTTTATGACCTCTGGCCAATGTGATGTTATGACCATTGTTATGCCTTTTTCCTTCACGCCTTTGATGAGGGCGTCGTGTACGAGTTCTGCTGTTTTAGGGTCGAGTGTTCCTGTGGGTTCGTCTGCAAGGAAGATCATGGGGTCCTTTGCAAGTTGTCTTGCGAGGACGACTCTTTGTTTTTCACCTCCACTTAGGTCTCTGGCGACGTGGGTTACCCTGTGGGTCATCTGGGTCATCTCTAATAATTCGAGGGCTTTGTAGATTTTTTCTTCGTAGTCGCCTTCTGGTATTGCTCTTGTTATGTTGTCGATTACTGTGTCGTCTTCGTATAATGCGAAGGTTCTCTGGAGCATTATTGCGCTTCGTCTTCTGATTGCGTTGAATGTTTTCTTGTCGGTGTTCCAAAAATCAACATCTTTTAATTCTAGGGTGGCGCCGCATTTGCATTCTTTACCTTCATATGATGGGGGTTCGATGTGTAGACATTCTGGACAGATTGCGACAGTATATATGACCTTTCCTTTAGTAGGTTTATATTCTTTCATGCCACGTAGCATGTTAATGAGCACTGATTTCCCAGCACCACTTCTACCTAGAATACCGAGCACCGTCCCCTCCTCTATTTTTATACTGAGATCTTTAATAGCTTCTCTTCCCTTAAAGGTTTTCGTAACATTTTCTAGTGTTATAAAAGCCATGTAATCACCCTTTTTATGTGGATTGGATAGGTAAATATGATAACCTAATTATATTAGATATTAAACTTTATATTAAAAGTTTTTTTGGTCATAATAATGATAGGTTAAATGATAATTTTCCATTCATAGCGGCCCTTGCGATGGATATGCCATCCGCACCTGCGTTTAACATTCTTCTGGCAGACTCTAAATCCCTTATAGAATTATTACCTATCAAAGCAGCATGTTCTATCACCTTACTCACTCTATTTACTAGTTTAAGATCCGCATAATTAAAACCAGGTTTCATAGCATCTAAATGGATATAATCCACTCCACTGTTATCCAAAACTTTGGCGATCTCCAATTCATCAACCCCTGGTATGTTACCCCTTATCTTGACTGAAACCTTTGAATCAGATTTTTTTGCAACTTCCTTTGTGAAATCTTCCAATCTTTCAGGGTTCATTAAGAGTGCTTGGCCGCAGCCAATACTTGTAAGCTCCTCTTGACGGCAATGTGCATTTATCTCCACAACATCGACTTCTTTTATCCTTGAAATTTCTATAACAGGATCTGGTGAAACCGATCTTAAATTGACAGATACCATAACATCTGCATTGTTTTTTATCAGAGAAGCTTCTTCTTGGATTATAGTTGGTAATTCATCAGCACTAAAATCAAATTCCAATCTTCCTCTTTCTATTATCTTCTTGGCGGCTCTTACTGTTGGTTTATCAGCGTTGTACCCGCCTAAAGTGACCATGTTAAAACCATAAGGGATGAGCTTGAGGCAAAACCTTGCATTAGAAATACCGGCCATGGGAGCTAATACTTTAAGGATCATTTATCATTCCTTCATGAGATGTACTAAATCGTAGGTGAAACCGCCTCTTATCTCTTCAAGTGCAAGATCTGCCAAGTTAGCTGCCTTCTCGGCTGTTGAAGCTTTACCTATGCCCGCTTTTAATGCGATTTTTATCTCATCTTTTTCATTTATAATCTTGAGCAATCCTTCTGGTGCCAGGCCATTACATGGGGACATGAAATTGTCTCCGCCTATGAAAAATAGTAGCGAACCTTTTTTGATCAATTTTTTCATTAAAAAATGTTGGACTCGGTTAACCACAAAGGATGTGTCATAGGCTGGCATAGTATCAGTGAGTGTTTCTGTTATCCCATTAATGTCGATGTGAGCTATTTGCACAAAACCGTTTTCATCAGCTAAACTGTCGATTGCAAGCACTTCTTTCCTGTCCTCGGATTGTGCGCCCCCATGACTCTGAAGAGCCTTTGTAGCTTTCCTCTGCGCATCATAGGGTGTCCTTGCTGTTCCAACCCCCATACTTACAGTTATAGGGTACCTGTTACCTATGGACTCTTGTATTCTTAGATGGTCCTCCATGTCCATGCCGTTACTTATAGCTAGCATGTTATCGAACCTCATGAAAAAAACTAGTCCCTGTTTTGCGGCGAATTGTCTTTGGAGGTCAGCGTAAAGTTCGGCTTGTAATATTTGAAGGTCTGACTCTCGCCTGGGGGTGGGGGTTACAGTCCATGGCCCATAATTATCTATTTGGATTAGGGTCATTTGAATCATACTATTTCACCTAAAATTATTCTAGCCAACCGTATTTTGTCTTCGAGATTTTCCATCTTGGTGTTTGTTATCGTAACCTCTTTTATTAGTTTTTCTATTTTTTCTTTTAAATGGGAATCCTTTTCATCAATGACAAATTTGTCTAGGAAGTCTGCATAAATTTGGCAAACCCCCATAGAAGAAACCTCATAGCCTAAAGCTTTCATGAACTTCGCTGCGGGGCCGCTGAATGGCACTCCACCAGCGATAGGGGATACCGCGGTTACAAAAGCTTGCTCTAATGCTTTTTTAACTCCTTTTGTTGAGATTATCGGTCCAATTGAAGTCACTGGATTAGATGGTCCTATGATAACTATCTCTGAATTTTTTATGGCTTCTATAACGCCGGGTGCTGGTCTTAGAATATTGTATTGTATGTCGATAACTTCAGGTTTAGAATTTTCTTTGATGAGGAATTCGTGGAAGCTCATCGGCCCCTTTTCTGTTAGTATTTTTATTTCTGAGGGCTCGTTACTCATTGGTATTACTCGCGATCTTATACCAAGGGCCTTCCTTTGGATATTTACAGCTTCTGAGAGACTATGATCCTCTAATAATAGTGTTTTCTGGATCTTGAATGCACGATCCTTGTCACCTATCCTTAGAAGCTCGGGGCATCCTAGCTTTTTTAACATTTCATGTGTGATGAATGTGTCATCTCTTATACCATACCATGTATCCTCGTTTATAATATCTGCTAGAGTGTAGAGGACCGTGTCAATGTCAGGTGTAACATATAAGCCTGAGAAATAGTCATTCTCCACCGTATTAACTATTACAGTTATTTGGGATGGGTTGATAATTTCCTTCATTCCCTGGAGGAGTTTAGGAGTTCCTGTACCCCCAGATAATACGGTTATCATTTTAAAGTCTCCACTTTTGTCAACGGAAAACATCCAATTCCCTTGGCCTTAAAAGGTCTTTGGATGTGCCTTCGCCTTTAAGATGGTCGTGGTGATAGCCTTTTATTATGACTATGGGTATCCCTTCGTCTGCTTGTCCCATTAACATGGAAGCTGCTGATGCTATCTCATCTGCAACCGCAATTTTGGTTGTTTTCAGGCTCTTACCATATAGGTCTGTTTCTCCCCTCCTATCCCAGATTGGGTTCATGCCTGAAACTCCCACGGCAACCCCAACGGCACCTTCTCTAAAAGGACGCCCTTGGGTGTCGGCTATTATAACACTGATATCCTTACCTAATTTGTTGATTAAAGAAAATCTTATGCTCTCTGCTGTAGCATCCGGATCCTCTGGCAGGGGTGTTGCCATTCCCTCTTCAACGTTTGATTCATCTATACCAGCATTTGCGCATATAAAGCCATGTTTTGTTTCAGATATTATGAAATCGTGTCCAACTTTTATTATATCCTTTGATTCTCTCAATATTGCCTCAACCAACCTAGGGTCTTTACCGGTTTGTTCGGCTAATCTTTTAGCTACTGATCCAGGTTTTATCCCTTTAAGATTTATTGTGTTCCCCTCAGCTTTGGATACTATGGTCTCTGCGATAACAATAATATCCCCATCTTCGATCTCTATATTTTCCCTCTTAGAAGCTTCGATGATAAGAGTTGCTAGATCGTCACCTTCTTTTATGAGGGGTATTGTGGAAAGTCCTAGGATTTTTATCTCCAATTAGAGCACCCTAAAATTGGTAAGATCTGGTTAAATGGTGCTAAGTTCCCATTCACGGGCCCCTTTAAAAGCTGCCGCAGCCGTTACCGGATTTGTGAACTTGGAGAATTCTCCCTCACCCATTATATAAGCGGCTGCCTCATCCGCGTTCTCAGCCTCGAATTTAACTCTTCGAGGTGTTGTATGCTCATATGTGGATATGTAATATGAGCTCCCACTTGGCACCCTCTCTACTTGGATATTATGGGAGGTTACTATCCCTATATGGCCCTCACCATCATCTTTTATGGCTGCTGCTATCCTTGGGGTGTTTAGTTCATCCTTTTCATAGTCCATTGTAAGTAGGGATAATGCTATGGCATCTCTTATGTTCATGCCCAAGCTTATCTTATCAGCTATCACGTCTGTATGTGAACCATTGGATACTATTGCCGTGTCTTCTACTATCCTTATACAATTGTATGCAATATAAGGGTTCTTGAAGACATCGGTTTCGTGGCCTTTCTTGGGGATGATGGCGACTCTGTCCTCGAATTTCTTAGCGATCCTATTGGGAAATGATCTGCTCGAAACCCTGTAAGCGGCGAATACACCATCTTCGCTACTTCCAACAGCTAATATTCTGCCAAGATACATTCTTTATCACCTTACTAGGCTGGACTTTTAACGGCTTTATCTAGCGGGAAACCTGGTGGTGTTTGTATGATTATAAGACCCTCCCTTGGTCTTATTGTTATTTCACCTTCATCTAATACGCGTGTGTGGACTGCGATCGCACTATTTCTTATATACTCTGATTTATCGACACCATTGACTATAACCTTTTTCAAGCCGGCGACGGGGATAAGATAATATTCAGAGGGGCCTAAACTTTCTCCCGGTTCTGGCTTGCCCGAAGAGGATGCTCCTTCATTTATTCCTTGAAAGCTGCTTGTTACAACGAGGAAAATGAGTAAAGTAAATAGTATATCTATAAATGGGACGAGGTTGAAGCGTGGATTGGCTTTTTTAATCTTCCTTTTATATCTTTCAACGTCAATGGGCAATATTATTCCACCCAGTTATTGTTTTAGTCTGCTTTCTATTATATCCGCGCTTTTATTACATTTTTCGAGTATTATGTTGTTTATACTCTTTTCTAGCATGCTAGGTTTGAAGGCTACTTGCATGTTTGCTTCGGGTTCGTTGATGGGTTTCACGTTAACTATACCTTCTGATTCTCTGAGGGCTTCCATCACGGCTTCGATGTTTCCTTCCACCTTGATTTTCATGACCGCATAATTCCAGTTTGTCATCTTTTTTATAAGTTCTATTTTATCTATTTCAGCTTCTATTCTACTTGTTATGTATGAGTAGAATGGTAGTAATAGTATTGCGACTGTGAGCCCTGCTATGGTTGTTATAAGGGCTATGTAGATTCCTTGTGCCATTGAAGTGGGGTCTGCGTTAACTCCGAGGACTTTGAATGTGTGCCATATTCCTATGACGGTGCCTATAAGACCTAGTAGTGGTGCGATTTCGATTATTGTCTTGAGGGTGCCGAGGCCACGTGTCATATTACTCATTTCGACGATGAAAACTCTTTCCATGGCATCTTCGACTTCTGCTTTGTTCCTGTAGCCTATTTTAAGAGCTTCTGAGATTATCTTCGAGATTGGGTTTTGGTATTGGCCTATGGCTCTGAGGGCTTCTAGGGCGCCTCCTTTTTCCATGGAATCGTTGACTATTCCTATAATTTCTGGTGTGCTGATACGTGATATTTTGCGTAAATAATATATTTTTTCTATGGAGAGTGCCAGTCCGTATATTCCTATGATTGCGATGGCGTAGGTGATTATGCCCCCACTTTTGAACATTTCTAGTATTGTTGTGAGGAAATTTATTATCGGCTCTGTGATCATCTTAGAACCCCCCAGTTTTTTTGCATGTTTTTTATTGTGGCCCATGATTTTCTTATGAAATCTGGTAGTTTGTCATGTTCTAGTTTGGATAGGAATTTTTTTGTAAGGGGGTCATTTGGGTAGCCTGAACCGAATTCTATTTTATATTTCCTTTTTATTTTTTCTATTTCTTGTTCTCTTTGATCTTTGGCTAGTATGGATGCGGCTGATACTATTGGATATTTTGTGTCGGCACCGTGTTCTGCTTTGATGCTTATTTTATATTTTATTAATTTTTTTATTTCTTTTTCGAATCTTTGGGGTTTTATGTCAACTGAGTCTATTATTGCATGGTCTGGCCGGGCTTTGTTGATGATATCTACGATGGCCCTTTTTTCTATTTCGTTGAGGTTAACACCCTCTTGGCGTAATTTGTCTATTTCTGGGGCGTCTATTTTTGTTATATAATATTTGCTGATTTTTTTTATCTTTTTAGCGAGGTATGTGCGTTTTCTTGGTGTGAGTTTTTTGGAGTCTTTAACTTGGAGTTTTTCGAGGATTTTTATTTTTTCTTGTGGTAGCATGACTCCTGCTATGATGAGGGGTCCTATCACGGGTCCTCTGCCTGCTTCGTCAATTCCGAGTATTTTCATTGGATCAGCTGTTATTTCATGGCTTTTAGTCTTACTTCTGGTTCTAGTGCTCTTGGTTCGGCTGCGACGATGGCGGTGCCTTTTGCTACTACGGTCATGGGGTCTTCTGATACTTCGGCTGGGATGCCTACTTCATCGTAGATTCTTTCTTTAAGCCCTCTTAGGAGGGACGTGCCCCCGACTAGTATTGTCCTCTTGTATACTCCTGATATGAGTTCTGGTGATAGCCTTTCAAGGACTTTTGAAATTGCATCTATCACTTTTGTGATGACGGGTTCCGCTGCATCAGCGACCAATTTTGAATCTATTTCAACCTCTTTTGGTTTGTTTGTCTCCATGCACTTTCCTATTACTGTGGTTTTCTCGTTTTCAATTTCTGCTTTTGAATGAACCATGCCAACTTCGATTTTGGCCCTTTCTGCTTCGTGTAGTCCTATCTCTACGTTGTGTTTTTCTTTAACTAGTTCTACTATGTTTTCATCTATGTCGTCGCCACCGACTCGTACTGTTTCAATGTCTGTTATCCCTCCGAGTGATATGACAACAATGTCACTTGATCCTGCGCCTATGTCGATGACCATAGTACCTGAGGCTTCCGCTATTGGTAATCCCTCGCCTATTGCCGCTGCAAGACCCTCACTTATAACTAGAACGTATTTTACACCAGCTCTCCTGCCGATTTCTTCAACTGCATTCCTTTCAACTTCTGACGCGTTACCTGGAATGCCTATGACTATCCTTTCAATCTCTGATATGTCACCTGCACCCATTTCTATTGCATGGATTATAAGCGCCTCTGCTTGCGCCACGCTCTCCACAACACCCTTTCTAAGTGGTCTGACAGCCACTATATCCTCGGGTGTTCTGCCAAGCATCTTTTTCGCTTCTTCACCCACCGCGAGGACATAAGATGGGTCGTCCTTTTTAACAGCGACTACTGAAGGTATTTTATAAATATCAAATTTATCCCCTGATGGCTTGGCTATCACGGTATTTAGCGTCCCTAAATCTATACCAAGAGTGCTTGTGACTGTTTTACTTTCCTCTTTTTCTCCTTCTTCCTTTTTTCTAAATGAAAACATTTCAATCCTCCTCTAAAATGTCTTTGAAATCCACAATAAATATATTATTGTGGGCCGAGATTTCTTTTATCTTCTCAGCATCTTCTCTTTTGGTGACTGATATTAATAGTGTTGTTAAGACAATGTCTGTAACTTTAAATAATGGGTCAATAATCTCCCTTATAAACTTTGGCAATCTTGCAGTTAAATAAACATCTGCTTCTATAAAACCTGTTGTCCTATCTTGGAGGATTAACTTGAAATTGGCTTTCCTCTTTTCTGCTTCTCCAACAAATTTTTTGATCAAATTTTCAGGTGCTACAAGAAGCAAGAGATGGGGTTCGTTTTTAACATAATATGGTGCTATCTTTAAAAAAGCCCCTCCATTCTCCTTACATATGATTGATAGATCCCGTATCTTGGACTCCTCACCATA
Organism: Methanothermobacter tenebrarum; assembly: GCF_003264935.1. Classification (NCBI taxonomy): domain Archaea; kingdom Methanobacteriati; phylum Methanobacteriota; class Methanobacteria; order Methanobacteriales; family Methanobacteriaceae; genus Methanothermobacter; species Methanothermobacter tenebrarum. Next base: position 35,578 of record NZ_QLOE01000003.1, on the reverse strand, counting down.
AAGCATCATCAAATCGAACTTTTTCCTGACAAAAGCCTCCTTAACCGATACATGTTCCCTGAAGAGTATTTTAACCTTATCCTTTGATGCTATGGCCTCATAGGCTACGCTGTTAATCGTATCCTCATTACCAACGGCGACACACCATATCCTGTCCGAACTGGCGCTTGATACTTGCGCTGCTTGTCGAAGAACCCTGATCTTGCTTTCTATCATCACCATCACATCACAAGTTAAAGATAAGCTTTAAATTTTATCTAGAGGATGTAGAGATTAATATCTAAGAAACTTTATATATATTTTATCAGTTCCGGGAAAAAGAATATATTCCACTGGTGATCCTATGCTCGTGAATGGAGCCTCAAAAAAATTTGGGATACTCTTAACATTCTCCATATTTTTCTTTCTCCTAGGATATTATATTATAACATTCTTCATCCTATCATTTCTAGCCTTTTTAATACAATTCTTCAGGGACCCACAGCGGAAAACACCAAACTCTAAAGGTATAATAGTGGCAGCCGCTGATGGGAGGATACTATCAGGGAAGATAGATAGAATAGAAGTTATAGACTCTTCCCATCCCCTATTAGATAAAATCACAGAGGATAATGAGGCCATCCTTGTAAGCACATTCATGTCCCCATTTGATGTGCATGTTAACAGGGCGCCCATCACTGGGAAGATCATCCACGCCAGTTATTATCCTGGGAAATTCAAAATAGCGAAGGGTAAAATTTTAAAAGAAAATGAGAAAAATTTAATGGTCATTGAAGGTAAATATAGTAGGGTGGGGATCATCCAAATAGCAGGTTTCATAGCTAGGAGGATAATACAATATGTAAATGTGGGTGAAGAAGTGAAAATTGGCGCCCGTATAGGTATGATCCGTTTCGGGTCGCGGGTGGATCTTATAATACCTAAGGATTGTGAAATTCTAGTTAATATCGGGTCAAAATCCAAGGCAGGGGAGACAATAATAGCACGATTCCCACATACAGAGGAAGAGAGGTCTATAGGCGATGACAGAAAGAAAATATAATATACAATATTATATGGTGGTTCCCGACCTATTTTCGATTATAAACGCTTCTCTCGGATTCCTATCAATAATAATGATATCAAAGGGGGTTATAGGCTTTGCTTGTCAGTTAATGTTATTGGCGGTTATTTTTGACTCAATTGATGGGTGGGTTGCCCGTAGAATAAAAAGAGAAGATGATGAAGGTTTTGGAAGGAATGTTGACTCCCTCTCAGATATTATCTCATTTGGTCTGGCCCCTGCATTTTTCATATATTCCACAACAAGTTTTCGATACATTAATATATTAGTTAGTCTTCTAATAATGACATGTGGGATATTAAGGCTTTCAAGATTCAATGTAATTGCAAATGTCAAAAAAAGTACCTTCATTGGCTTGCCAATACCAGTAATGGCCGTAATTGTCTCCTCCCTATACCTTAGCGGTATTTTCAATGAATATCTTAACCTCACCATAGCAGCTTTCACATCACTTATAATGATAAGCTCCGTAGAATATCCAAAGATCAACACGAAAAAGGGGACAATAATAGTCATACTATTGATACTAACCATACTTATAGGCTCAAACTTCAAAATATTCGCCACAACACTCCTCATCCTGGCCATGGCCTACGTATTAATCCCATTAATACGAAAATTTTAAAAAGGGATATGAAATGATAGATAAAATAAAAGGCAATAATAATAAGCCTCCAGATCTCCGAAAAAAGGGGGATGACAATGATATCATGAAAAGAGTGAAAGGGCTCGTGGACAAGCTCACAGGCACCAGGAAGGAACCATCAAAAAAACCAGGGAAAAGGCCCATGCCCAGACCCCGCCTAAGAGTAGGTAAAAAGGAAGAAAAACCTAGATTAAAACCTCCAAAGAAGCCTCCTGAGAGAAAACTTGGTTTAGCACCGCCTGGAAAACCTCCTAGTAGGGGTATGCGTCCAAAGATCCCAGAAGAGGATCAACGCACCCTCGTAGGAGCCATAGTTTTTGGTATAATAATAATAATTATCGTTGCAAGTGGATACTATTTTCTCGTATATCAACCATACCAGCAGACGCTCCAGGCTGCTAAAGATCAGAAAATAGCTGAAGTGGACGCATACTTCAAGGGGCCGCTCGCCACAGACCCGCAAAAACAGGCAATCCTTGCCGAGATAGATAGTGGGCAGACACCAGAGGAAGTACTAGCAGTTGATGTGCTCGGACCCGCAACCAAATCTTGGCGCAGATACCAGACTCAAGAAATCAACACCAAAAAGGACAAATTCAATAGAGTCATGGTAGTGTATAATGTCACAGAGAATGGGAACCAGTCAGAGTCGAAGAGGGTTATAATGAAGGCCTCCGATGCGCAGAAAATAGTGAACGAAGCAGATGCAACAGTACTCGCTAATATGGTGATCCAAACTCCTGACACTGTCGCAGTTCCCATTATGATATCAAGATTACAAGCTGCCGGCGGACTTATAGGTGTCGGTAGCATGGTAGACGTATACCTTAACGTGAACCAGACTGGTAACAATACTACCGTAACTTCCCAAGAAACCACGCCAAAGATAAGCGGCGCCACTGTACTTGCAATCCTCAGGGCAAAGGATAGCGGATCCGTAGATGCTAGTATTCTAAGATCACAGAATATCTCCATCAATACAATGACTTCTGGAATGTCTATGGAGAAAAAAACAACTACCGATGTTGAACAGCTCCTCAGAGCAGCTGCGGCGGGTGGTTTGAGTGAAGAGGATATTCGGGCCATCCTACAAAATTATGGTATAAGATTGTCTGATTATGAGAGGGCCGCGAACCTTGGGGAACTTGACGCCACATACCTTGTAATATTGGAGGTGCCGAGGGATGATGTGCCGTTCTTGATACAGAACATGAACAGTATAATATTAACTGTCCCGACACAGAATGCACCTGAGTGGATGATCCGCGAATTACATAAGATTTATGGATAAAATAAGGGGTGTTAATAAATGGATAAATTAAAATATGTGCTTTTGACTGGATTGATTGCAATTTTTTTATTTTCAATATTCGCCACATCCGAAACCGGCTTTGCTCAAGAAAATAAAACAGGTGGAGAAACTTGGGTTAACCATACCAAAGCCAGCTTAAAAATGGATAGCCTATGGGTGATCATAACAGTAACAGTGAAAAACAAAGCTGATAGACCATACTATTTCAAGATAGGACAAGCATACCATGATCATCTTATGGAAAATGAGACGATAAAATGGCTTATTGAGTGGACTGATCCACCAGCTGTGAAAATGGCCAAATCAATTCCCTGAACTAGGCGGGGACTATGGATGGGAAATAGACCCGGGCCAAACAAGAACAGTCAAATTCAAACTAAAGGCAACAGGCCCATTCGGCGACGAACTCAGTTACATTAGTCGAGCGGGAGAGGACCCAACTTATTATTGGCCTCTTGTGAGTGAACCAGGTCTTTATACTTCATGGTTTTTGCCTAATGAGCTTGAAACATTAAACACTGATCTTAAGATCATGAATTGGACTGGAACATTTGGGTTCAGCCTTTATAATGTTGATTATGAGCCAGTTTATGGTATAGTTAGGGCGCCTATTGTACCATCAAATTCAAAGCTCATCTACAGCGATCCAAAGGCCACTTTCATTGATTATGAGTCTGTTCCAGGAGCTTATGTTGCGGCATGGGATGTTGCAATGCCAGGACGGAGTTATTCATACTTTGAATACGCTTATCAATGGCCTGCTGGAGGAGGGGAAGGTTACAGTTATTATGGCACGCCTCTTAAGTCCAATTTTGGCGCTGCTGGTGGGGAGTACGGTGGTAACAGGACCAGTACAGTTCCTGGTAGAGAGACTGGGGCTCCTTGGGGTCCTTTGATAATAGGTGGTTTGGTCACAGTAGCAGCCCTAGCATATACAAGGTTACGTTAGCATTTCCACCCTTATTTCCATTTTTTTGGTGGAGATCATGAGAATATCAACAATTTTAGTGATAACCGGCATGTTCATATTATCTCTTTATGCTCTTATTGAAGTGAGTTTTTATGCTTCTGAAATTGAAATAGAACAAAAGGAGCCTAATGCTCCTATCGTTGAAATCCCAGGTATTAATTTAACCAAGGAGATAAATAATAAATCTGTTTTTTATGGTGTTTATCATGAACCCAAGTCATTTAAGCCTGGGAATGGTACTGTTATCCTTTTCGGTCATAGGACCATGTATGGATCCCCATTCTTTAACTTGGATAAACTGAAGAAGGGTGATAAGGTTTATCTTAATTGGCCTGGGATTGGGAAGGCTGAGTATGTTGTGAACAGGTCTTTTACAGTTCCTGCTTCGTATCAAATATCAATATATCAGGGGGATAAGTTATTTCTTATTACTTGTCATCCTATTGGTTCTATGAGTGAAAGGTTGATAGTTGAATGTGATCTTGTGAAGGTTCATCCATTTCAAAAGAATTTGAAGGTGGAGAATCCTAAGAAATATTATGCCCTCATAATTATCGGAGCATTTTTTATGGGCGGTATCTTGATCACCAGGCTTTATCCTGTGGTGGAAGATAGGAAGTTTATTTTGATCGCCACTTTAGCCTTGACTCTGTTCCTATTTTTTGGTTATTGTTTCCCCACACCTCCAGAGTTTATATCAGAGAAACTTGGAGAATTAAATAAGATAATGGGATTCTGCGAGGGATGTTTATGGGTAGTTTAGATGAATATTTTAAGTGTCTTTCTGATAGGGAGAGGGCCATATTTGAGGGTGCTATAAGTATGGGTGCTCTTTTCCATCAGTTCACCGGCACCCCAGTCAATCAGAATACTCTAGAATCGCTTAAGACGGCTATTGAGGATTCCATAAGACTTCAACCGAGTATAGAGGATGTTAAGGTTGGAATAAACTTAGATGATGCTGAAAATGAGTTTGGATATGTCTCACTCGAAGGGAAAATGTTAGACGTTAAGATAACCTCCAAGTTCAAGAATGTGAAGGCCATTATACGGATGAAGTACATTGATAGACTCAAATATCCACTCATCTATGTAGAGAACATAAAAGAAGAATGAGCAAGGGGGATCACACCCACTGTTCTATATGCTCCCCCCCCCATTGTGTGGGGGATTTTATACTGGCCACACTATTGGAGGGTTGCCAGCGAATAAGTTAAATGTCAAGATATCATAAGGGTATAGTGAAAGAAGGATTTTTTGGGAAGATGTCCTATGATACATATAAATCCTGAACTCTGCAAAGGATGTAACATATGCATAGAGTTTTGCCCCGAGAAGGTCTATAAAGAATCTGATACATTAAATAAAAGGGGAGTTTACGTCCCAGTACCCGAACATGAGGACAAGTGTAAGAAATGTAAGATCTGTATTTTATTATGTCCAGACCAAGCCATAGCGGTGGATGAAAATGGTTGAAGAATACTTCATACAAGGGAACCAGGCATGTGCAAGAGGGGCTATAAAAGCAGGGTGCAGATTCTTCGCAGGTTACCCCATAACACCATCAACAGAGATAGCCGAGGAGATGGCCCTACTCTTGCCAAGGGAGGGTGGCATTTTCATACAAATGGAGGATGAGATAGGAGCGCTAGGAGCCGTGATAGGAGCTGCTTGGAGCGGTCTAAAAGGGATGACAGCCACTTCAGGCCCGGGATTTTCACTCATGCAAGAACATATAGGCTATGCTGCCATGACAGAAACACCACTAGTAGTTATAGATGTCCAGAGGGGTTCGCCTTCAACAGGCCAACCTACAATGGCCTCTCAGAGTGATATGATGCAAGCTCGGTGGGGATCCCATGGAGATTATGAAATCATAGCCTTAGCACCCTCATCAGTCCAAGAATGCTTCGATTTCACCATAGAAGCCTTTAACCTTTCAGAGAAGTATAGAATACCTGTACTGGTGATGGCTGATGAAATCGTGGGCCACATGCGAGAAAAGATAACAATCCCTGACAAGGTGAAGATTATAAAAAGGAGAAGGCCCCAGGGAGACCCTGAAGAGTTCATACCCTTCAAAGCAGTTGCTGATGGGACAACACCAATGCCACCATTCGGTGAAGGTTACAATATCCCCGTCACTGGACTCACACACGACGAAAAGGGATACCCCGACGCTTCAAACCCTGAAGGCCATGAAAAGCTCGTGAAAAGGTTATGTGACAAGATACTGAACCACCAAAGGGATATAGTTAGGGTTAAAAATTCCAATACCGAAGATGCGGACCTTATAACCATATCCTATGGAGCCCCTAGCCGTTCTGTTGCAACAGCCATAAAGGATTTGAGAAAAGAAGGCTACAAGGTAGGTCATATTAAGATAGACACGCCATGGCCTTTCCCAGAAGATGAAGTGAGAAAGGCCGCCGAAGCTGCTAATAGATTACTTGTCGTGGAAATGAACCTTGGACAGATCTTCTATGAAGTTCAAAGAGCGGCTAATGGCATGGCAGAAGTCGAACTCCTCCCAAAATTGGGTGGAGAAATTCATGACCCAGATGAGATAAAGGCTAAGATAAAATCCATGATTTAGGAGGATTCGCTTAATGACCCTTGAAAATCCGTTCCTAAAATACTTGAGAAAGGATAGGCTCCCACACATTTTCTGCGCAGGGTGTGGGAACGGGATCGTAATGAACACATTCTTCAAAGGCATGGAACTTGCAAATATTGACTTCAAAAATATAGTCCTAGTCTCTGGTATCGGCTGCTCATCAAGGATCCCAGGTTATGTGAAATGTGACTCCCTTCACACAACACATGGAAGGCCAATAGCATTCGCCACCGGACTCAAACTAGGAAACCCCAACCTTGATGTTGTAGTCTTCACAGGTGACGGGGATGCTGCTGCAATAGGTGGTAATCATCTCATCCATGGAGCCAGGAGAAACATCGACCTCACAGTAATCTGTATAAACAATAACATTTATGGCATGACCGGCGGCCAGATAAGCCCAACCTCCCCACGTGGAAGTTATGGTAGCACAGCACCCTACGGTGCCATCGAAACACCCTTTGATTTGGCCGAGCTTGTGAAGGCTGCAGGAGCCAGTTATGTTGCCAGGTGGACAACAGCCCATCCATTACAACTTGCAAATTCCATTAGAAGAGGCCTTGAAAATAGAGGATTCTCCTTTATAGAAGTGTTATCACAATGTCCAACATATTTCGGCCGTAAAAATCGTATGAGATCCCCAGTTGAGATGCTACAATGGATGAAAGACAATAGTATAAATAGGAGGAAAGCTTTGAGGATGGAGCCAGAGGAACTAGAGGGTAAAATAATCGTGGGAGATTTTGTAAAAGAAGAGAAGGAAGAGTTGACCACTGTAATGTATGATCTCATCGAGGAGAAGTGTGGTGAAAGATTCAAGTCGATAAAATCAGCTTATAGGGGATGATTGGAGTGAGAAGGGAGATCAGGATCGCAGGTTTTGGGGGGCAAGGTGTTGTATTGGCGGGGATAGTGATAGGGAAAGCCGCGAGTTTATATGATGAACTCTATGCCGTGCAGACACAATCATATGGCCCAGAGGCAAGGGGTGGTGCATCCAGATCTGAAGTAGTTATAAGTGATGGGGAAATAGATTATCCAAAGGTCCGTGAACCTGACATATTCGTGGCAATGTCACACGAAGCCCTTATAACCTATTTGGATGATCTGAAAACTGGAGCTACACTCATAGCCGATCCTGACATGATCAAGGAAGAGGAGATAAAAGATTTCATCAAGAAAAAAAAGATAAAATATTATAGGGCCCCGGCTACTAGAACAGCGAAGGAGGAGATAGGCATCCCAATAGTTGCTAATATGGTGATGATAGGAGCCCTCACAAAAGCTACTAGGGTGATCAGTGACCGGGCGGCTAAAAAGGCCATAGAGGATAGTGTGCCGCCCGGAACTGAGAAGAAGAACCTTGAAGCGTTCGAAGCCGGGAAAAGAATACTAGAAGTGGGGGATCCCAGATGAAGTTATATGAATATAATGCTAAGGAACTCTTTAGAAAGGAGGGCATACCCACACCAGATGGTGGTGTGGCTAAAACCCCAGAGGATGTTGAGAAAATAGCTAGGAGATTAGGGAAGTCAGTAGCTATAAAATCACAAATCCTCATAGGAGGTAGGGGTAAGGCCGGTGGTATAAGATTCGCTGAAAACCCAGAAAGCGCCTATAAAGTCGGTGAAGAGCTTTTATCTTCTTCGATTAAAGGGGAGAGAATAGATAAGGTCCTTGTAGAAGAGAAGATCCCCATTGAACGAGAATTCTATGTTGGTATTATAGTTGACAGGGCAATGAAAAAGCCCCTTATAATGGCAAGTAGCGAAGGCGGTGTTGAAATAGAGGAACTTGCCAGCGAACACCCGGAAAAGATCATTAAATATTATGTCGATCCGCTTGGAGAATTCTTACCCTATGAGGCTAGGGAGATCGCCAGAAAAATGGGCATAGAGGGTAAACTCATAAGCCAGGTAGGTGGCATAATCTGGAGACTATATAATCTTTTCAGAAAATATGATGCGCTCCTCGCTGAGATAAATCCACTTGCCCTTTCTGAAGGTAACCTGATCGCAGTTGATGCCAAACTCGAAATCGATGATGATTCTATCTTCAGACACCCTGAATTGAGGGAACAGGAAGAGTATGAGGCTAGCGAATTCGCCTTTGTTAAATTGGATGGTAACATAGCAGTTATAGGGAATGGTGCAGGGCTCACATTAACAGCAATGGACCTTATAAAATTACAAGGTGGAGAACCAGCAACATTCCTTGATATAGGGGGTGGTGCTTCTCCAGAAATTATAAGAAAGGCGATCAACCATGTAATATCATATCCTAAGGTTGATGTTGTCTTTCTAAACGTGCTCGGTGGTATAACAAGAGCAGATGATGTGGCAAAGGGTGTTGTTGAAGCTCTAAAGGATGCTGAGAGGGATATACCCCTTGTAATAAGGCTTACGGGTACGAACGAAGAGGAAGGGCAGAGAATCCTCAAAGAAGCGGGGATACCATTCGAAACATCACTTGAAAAGGCCGCTGCAAAGGCTGTTGAAATCGCGAGAAAACTATAGTTTTCATGATATTCTCCTTTTAACATTTATAGAATGTGCCATTACAAGAGCCGATAATATAATATAGGTAAGGAGTGCTGACGAATTAAATGAACGATTAAACAAGAAAAGGCCGATGATGCTCTGCGTAAGAAAAGCCGAAAGAGAACCTATAAGGATGGCCTCCCTCCCAAGATATCTTTTAATACCATTTAATCTTCTCTCTCTGTATATTTTAAGAACTTTAAATCCTGTGATGGTCACTATAAGCACCCATGATAATAGGAATAAGAGACCGAAATATCCAGCATCAAAGGATACTGCGAATATACCAGGTAGCATATAATCTATATAATCCTTCTTATAGATGAGCACACCATAAAATATATGGTAGGGTAACCCTAACTTGTGGATTAGCGTCACTGGGAGTGTTATATAACCATCAGCCCCGCCTAGACACTCCGACTTCCAATAGCAGGATCCTACTACATGACCCCAAAATGTTGTTTTTGTAAGGACTAACTTTAGACTAGGGATAGTATAATTTTCCAACCTTGCAATCCTAAGAAGTGGACTTAAAACTGGCATGTCAAGTATCTTTGCTAAGAATTCCATGAGTGCGAATCCGCCTATAAGGGCTGATATGAATCCTATGACCGATTTTCTTGTTATCCTCGCACTCCTTTTGAAACTTTTAGACATTATATAATATCCTAGGGCCCCTCCAAGGAACCATAAAAGCAGGAATGATCGGTGCATCAAACCCCCTGCAATTGCTATGACGAAAAATAGGATGTAATTCAGCGTTTTGATAGAAGTTGAACGTATACCAGCCTCTGATAATAAATTTGACGCTGCCAGTACACTAACCCATGATAAGACTGCGAATGGGCCGAATGGGTGTGTGAATTCTTGATGTGTGAATAAAGGTAAAATTAATAGGATGGTATCAACGGAGAATAAGAAGGCGAATAATATTGTGAGAATAGTGCCTAGAAAGAGGACCAAGCTCAGAGAAACTCCTACTAGGTTGAATAATATTACTAAACCTATATGGATTATTATGGCAACTTCTATGATGAACTGGAGGTTGTTCTTTGCTATTAACATGTTAATACTCCTGGATCATGTTGATAATAAATCTATTAGGTAATCATAGCGACTTTGCAACCATGAATATAATTGATCTTCTAATCCACCACCAGTCTCATGTTCCAATCTCTTTTTGAAGTTAGTGGCTAGTCCTTGTACTTTCTGTGAATCTGCGATTACCTGTGATATATCCTCTATCTGGGTACTCTTTAGATCAATATCTCGCTTATCCGCGGCTTGAATGACTATCTCTTTTATCTTCTGAGTATCATTTATATTTTCAGATCCATTTTTAATTTCACTAATTAACTGGGCAATAGTGTCACCATTTTCACCAGTCTCAGTAACTAGTCTGGTCTGGAGGCGCAGTTCCCTAAGGGATGCCTTTTTAACATCATCTGGTATCTCAGTTCCTGTGAGGGTTTCATAAGATTTGAATATGCTCATGAGAGCTGTTTCTCCAGATATTGATAATGGTGCTGAAACCACCACATAACCCTTCTCTATACCAGCAGATTTTAAACTGTTCGCATACATTTGAGGCGTTACATTCTTTATTTTACTCTGATCAACGACTATCGTAAGGTTATCATTGTCCAGATCAACCATTGCACATGAAAATATTTGATCCGGCTTATATACTTCGCCTGTAACATCCTCGGATATCCTATTAACATCCTGGGCCTTGATAACCTCTACACTAACATCTTTTATACTTTTATCTGTTTTTGATTGGAAATAATCTATCATAGCCTTTTTATACTCTGGATTGTTATAAGTGGCCTCTCCTAGTGTGATCGAAAGCCCGGAAACCCCATAAACAAAAAATATGGAAAATATTAAAGTTAATAGGATGTATCTCATTGGAATCCCCCCAATTTAGCTTAATAGTACTACTCTGCTCTCCTTTGATTTGTCGATTATATCCATGTTAGCTAATTTAGCTATTTTATCTGCGAATTCATAAACTTCAAAGAATAATGGCATGTTTTCCATTTCTAATCTTTGACGTGAATATCCAAGATACATGTAAGCTTTTACCTCCACAAAGTCTGGTTGGGCCTTTTTGATAAGGGAAGCGTATGCACTCGGTTTTGTCATGTTTTTCCTGTTGACTGCTGTTATCCTTAGAACTTTTCGACAGTTAAAAGTTGGGAGTAATTCTAAGGATCTGTTTAGATGTTCCCATGCGTTTTCTGTTTGTGGTCGGCAAAGTTTTTTGTGGATTTTCTTGGAGGGTGCATCTAGTGAAATGTATAGTTGGGTGGGTTCTTCTGAAAGACTTTCAAGCGCCTTGTAATTGATGCCATTGGTAACTAGGAATGTTGTGAATTTCCTTTTATGGAATTCTCTGATGAGTTCATTTATCATTGGATATAATAGCGGTTCCCCAGCTAATGATATGGCTGCATTATTGGGTTCTTGTGCTTCAATGAGTTTTTCTTTGTTGGCTTTTTCGTTCCCGAAGAATCCGCAAAGTAAGCTTCTTTGTGCGTTGATACACTCATCTACTATATCTGCTGGTTCATCATAGTCCCCATCCCATTCCGTTTTCGTGTATCTGAGGTCTCTCCAACAGAAAAGACACTTTTGTTGACAGAAGAATACACTTGGGGACATTTGCAAGCACCTGTGGCTTTTGATACCATAAAATTTCTGTTTGTAACATGTTCCTTCATCTAATATGCTCTTTTTTGTCCACAGACAAGTCTTCACTGCTGTATGCGCATTTTTACCAACGAACCTGTACCCCATCCTCTCTAATCTTTTGAGTTTCTCAAATTTTGAAATAAACACATCCATCCACCTAAATAGTTCCCATACTCATACGCAACAGATCAACCAAAGGGAGTACACTCCCTCCAATGTTATCAGTAACCTTGGAGTTGATCTAACATGAGAGTGTGTCAAAGGTTAATAATATTAAGATTTTTCCAACAATAATAATATCTGTGTAGGGTCATAAAAAAGATAATAATAGGAGGGATTATTTAATAGTTTTTATAAAATGATTATATCCATATTAAATTTAGGGGTGGAACAATAATTTGGAGGCTTATCATTGAAATATGATACTCCCATTGTAATATTGAATTTTAAAACTTATATTGAATCTACCGGTGAAAATGCTGTGAATTTAGCCCGTGCTTGTGAACAAGTGGCTGATGAAAGTGGTGTTAATATTGTGGTCGCGCCACAGCATATGGATCTTTTTAGGGTGGCTCAAAGAGTTAAAATACCAGTGGTTGCCCAACATATCGACCCCATAGATGCCGGTGGCCACACTGGTAGCATCCTTTTAGAATGCGCAAAGGAAGCCGGAGCCACAGGAACCCTTATAAATCACTCAGAGAAGCGGATGAAACTCGCAGATGTCCAAAGAGTCATTGAAAAAGTTAAAGAAGCAGACCTCATTAGCATAGTCTGTACAAATAACGTGGATACAAGCGCTGCTGCAGCTGCAATGGGCCCTGATTTCGTAGCAGTGGAACCCCCAGAACTTATAGGATCTGGCATCCCAGTATCCAAGGCAGAACCTGAAGTGGTCACCGGGACCGTGGATGCTGTTAAAAACATAAACCCTAATGTTAAAGTGCTTTGTGGGGCTGGGATATCTACAGGTGAAGATTTTAAAGCGGCCTTGGATCTTGGATCAGAGGGCGTGCTTTTAGCATCCGGTGTCATATTAGCCGATAATCCCCGTGAAGCTCTGTTGGACTTGGTGAGTAAAATATAAGTAACCTTGGGGTGAACATTGAATGTCATTAAATTTCAAGACCATAGATGATCTTGAATTAAATGGTAAAACCGTACTTTTAAGGATCGACATAAACTCGCCTGTAGATCCCCATACAGGGAGAATACTCGATGATACGCGCCTCAGACTTCACTCAGAAACCATAGATGAGCTTGCGGGCATGGAAGCGAAAGTTGTTATATTAGCCCACCAAAGCAGGCCAGGTAAAAAGGATTTCACAACCTTAGAAAAACATGCGGAGATTCTATCAGATATCATAGGACGTCCTGTAAAATACGTGGAGGATATCTTTGGATGCGCTGCCAGGGAAGAAATCTCCAAGATGAAAAAAGGTGATATAATACTCCTAGAGAATGTTCGTTTTTACTCAGAGGAAATCCTAAAAAGGGAGCCTAGAATCCAAGCAAAAACCCACCTTGTCAGAAAACTATCCCCCCTTATCGATTATTATATCAATGATGCATTTGCCGCGGCCCACAGATCCCAACCCTCACTGGTAGGCTTCGCAGTGAAACTACCATCCGCGGCTGGGAGAGTCATGGAAAGGGAATTAAAGATCCTATATAGTGCCCTTGAAAATGTTAAAAGGCCTTGCATTTATGTTCTTGGAGGCGTTAAAGTCGATGACTCCATAAAAGTCATGGAAAATGTCCTAGGGAAGGGTAGTGCTGATTATATATTGACCACGGGTCTTGTGGCTAACGTGTTTTTGAAAGCGGCTAAAATAGATATAGGTAAATGTAACGAGAAACTGATAAAGAAAAGAGGCTACAGTAATCTCATAAAAGTGGCTAGGAAGCTCATGAAAAAATTCAAGGACAAAATACTTATACCAGTCGATGTGGCAGTATGCAAAGATGATAAAAGATTAGATGTTCCCATAAAGGATATCCCAGATCTTCCAATTTATGATATCGGCATAGAAACCATAAAAGTCTATGCAGAGAAGATAAGGAACGCTAAAATGATAGTTGCAAATGGTCCTGCGGGAGTTTTCGAGAACCCAGAGTTTAGTATAGGCACTGAGGATCTGCTTAACGCCATTTCATCATCCTCTGGGTTTTCCATAATAGGAGGCGGCCATTTAGCCGCTGCAGTGGTTCAAATGGGCTTTCAAGATGGTATAGACCATATAAGTAGTGGTGGTGGTGCTGCTATAAGTTTATTGGCTGGTGAGGAATTACCAGCTGTCAAGGTGCTCTGCAATCCCATGAATATTTAAAATATATCATACCTTTATAGCATATTATTTTATACCGTAAAATATTTAAATATTAATGACTAATATGATGAATGCCTCGGTAGCTCAGTCTGGTGGAGCGCGAGACTTGTAATCTCGTGGTCGCGGGTTCAATTCCCGTCCGGGGCTTCACATAATCTTAATGGGACCATAGGGTAGCCTGGTCGATCCTTTGGGCTTTGGGAGCCTGAGACCCCGGTTCAAATCCGGGTGGTCCCATACCATATTATAGACCCGCCTTAGCTCAATTTGGCAGAGCATCGGACTGTAGATCCGAGGGTTGCCGGTTCAAGTCCGGCAGGCGGGACTTTACCCACCTCCCCTACCAATTTTATAAATCCCCACCAGAATACTATAAAAAGGGAAAAATATTTATAAAATGTTACAAGAGATATATAATATTCAACGTTTCTATAGAGTAGATATGATCACACTCCAATTATAGTGTGTGTAGGCTCTCATCAAAAAAATGTTTAAATCCTGATAATAGATGGAGGGTAAAATATTTAAAGGAGTGAGATGGATAAATTGGGATAATCTCATTTTAGAAGATTGCCCTGGTGGTGTAGGGGCTATCATGCGGGCCTGTCGAGCCCGCGACTCGGGTTCAATTCCCGGCCAGGGCGTCCCCATAGGGCCCGTAGCTCAGTCTGGAAGAGCGCTTGGCTTTTAACCAAGTGGTCGCGGGTTCAATTCCCGTCGGGCCCGTTCCCCTGATTCTAGGCCATATTTTTCGTGTGGAGGATAAATTGTGAAGAAGGATATATTAAAACACCAACTGGTACCGGAACATGTTATTTTATCTGAAGAAGAGGCTGAGAAAGTCCTCAAGGAAATGAAAATCCACGCCGAACAACTACCTAGTATAAGAACTGATGACCCTGTAGTGAAAGCTATAGGGGCGAAAGAGGGGGATATACTGAAAATAATAAGGGAAAGTCCAACCGCAGGTAAATTTGTAACATATAGGATAGTTCAAGATTGATCATATTATTATTTTTTGGAGGAAGTCCATGAAAAAAAGTGCATGGAAATTGGTAGATGCGTTTTTTGACAAATACAATCTAGTAGACCACCACCTGGAATCCTACAACGATTTCGTAAACAATAGAATACAGGAGATAATAGATACTAGCGAACCCATCGAATTCGAAGAAGGGAAATATAAGGTGGAGACAGGAAAACTTGAAATAGTGAAACCCTTCATCAAGGAAGCTGACGGATCCACCACTAAAATATTCCCAATGGAAGCCAGACTTAGAAACTTAACCTACCCCGCACATATGAGCCTCGAAATGCGACTTTTAAAAGAAGGGGCTCCAGAGCCAGATTTCGAAAAAGTCTACATCGGAGAATTACCAGTGATGTTAAAATCAGAAATATGTCATCTCCACGGGCTCAAAGAAAAAGAACTCATAGAAAAAGGAGAAGATCCACGAGACCCTGGAGGATACTTCATAGTCAACGGATCAGAAAGATCACTAGTAACTACAGAAGAGATAGCCCCGAACAAGATCATCCTAGAAAGAATGGGTGAAATCGAAGAAAACAGGGCCAGGGCCATTGTAACATCGATAAAAAGTGGGTTCAGGGCCAGGATATCAGTTGAATATAAAAAGCCCAGGAGAAAAGGAGTATACCTACGGATATCATTCCCCTACCTCCCAGGAGAAATACCCCTCGTAATATTACTAAGAGCCCTAGGATTAGCCACAGACGAAGAAATCATAACAAGCATCTCTGACGACTTAAATTATCAGATGGTAGCTACTGATGACATAGAAGTCTCCTCTGAAAAACTCAAAATAGACTATGAGAAATTAGAGGGATTGGACAAGGAAGAACGTCGAGAATACTTGATATTAAGCGCCATTAAATATATTGGTAACCGGGTAGCCAAGGGGATGACAGAAGATTACAGGATAAGAAGGGCGGAAGACGTGATAGACCGCTACTTATTACCCCATATCGGCACCGAACCTGAAAAGAGGATCGATAAAGCAATTTACCTTGCCGAGATGACTGAAATGCTATTACAAGTCATATACGGTGAAAGAGAACCCCATGACAAGGACCACTATACAAACAAGAGATTAAGAGTCTCAGGGGATCTTATGGAAGACCTTTTCAGGGTAGCATTCACAAGTTTAACAAGGGACATGACATACCAGTTGGAAAGGAGCCTTGCAAGGGGCAAAGAACCTTCAGTGAGACAGGCAGTCCGTTCAGACGTCCTCACAGAGAACATAAAACATGCAATCGCCACAGGAAACTGGGTGGGTGGCAGAGCAGGTATAAGCCAGTTACTCGACCGTACAAGTTACATGGGCACACTATCACACCTTCGAAGGGTAGTATCCCCATTAAGCCGAAGCCAACCACACTTCGAGGCCAGAGACCTTCACCCAACACAATTCGGGAAAATATGCCCAAATGAAACCCCAGAAGGCCCCAACTGCGGTCTAGTCAAAAACCTCGCATTAATGGTTAAAATTTCAGAGGGCGCGGATCCACACGAGATAAAAGATGTGATAAAAAAGATGGGGATCATAAACTAAAATGGAGGGGTTTAGTAAAATGACCAAAATTTATATTAACGGAGAACTCATAGGCACTTGCGATGAACCCGAAGAATTCGTCAAGGAGATGAGAGAAAAAAGGAGGCGAGGAGAAGTCTCCCATGAAATGAACATCACATATTATCCTGAAAATAATGAAATCTACATTTTCACAGACCCTGGAAGAGCTAGAAGACCCCTCATAATAGTAAAAGATGGTAAACCACTCCTCACAGAAGAACATCTAGAACTTCTAAAAGAAGGCGAAATTGGATGGGATGACCTGATAAAAGAGGGTGTGATAGAATACTTAGACGCCGAAGAAGAAGAAAACGCTTATATCGCAATGTCAGAAGATGAATTGACAAAAGAGCACACACACCTTGAAATCGACCCTTCAACAATGTTAGGAATATGCGCTGGTATCATACCCTTCGCAAACCATAATTCATCACCAAGAAATACAATGGAGGCGGGCATGACCAAACAAGCCCTAGGCTTCTACGCATCCAATTATAAGCTTAGAACAGATACAAGGGCCCACCTCCTCCATTACCCACAAGAGCCCATTGTGAAGACAAGGATAATAGATGTTATAGGATATGATAATAGGCCCTCCGGACAAAATTTTGTAGTTGCAGTGATGTCCTATGAAGGCTACAATATGGAGGATGCTCTCATCCTAAATAGGGCCTCCCTTGAAAGGGGACTTGCAAGATCAACATTCTTCAGATCCTATGAGGCTTCTGAGAGAAGATATCCTGGGGGCCAGGAGGATCGTTTCGAAATACCCGAGAAGGGTGTGAGAGGTTATCGTTCAGAGAGAGCTTATAGACATCTTGATGAGGACGGGATAGTAAACCCTGAATCAAAGGTTTTCTCTGGCGATGTTCTAATCGGTAAAACATCCCCACCACGTTTCCTTGAAGAGATAGACGAGTTCGGGACTGTTGCTGAGAGGAGGAGGGAGACTTCAGTCACCGTGAGACATGGTGAAAAGGGTGTTGTAGATGCTGTTCTCCTCACGGAAACTGTCGAAGGCAATAGGCTGGTTAAGATACGTTTAAGGGATCAGCGCCAGCCCGAATTAGGTGATAAGTTCGCTTCAAGACATGGACAGAAGGGTGTTGTAGGACTTATAGTGCCAGAGGAGGACATGCCATTCACAGAGGATGGAATAATACCAGATCTTATCATAAACCCCCATGCAATACCCTCAAGGATGTCCGTCGGACAGGTGCTTGAGATGATGGCTGGCAAAGCCGCTTGCATGGACGCTGAGAGAGTTGATGGGACACCATTCACAGGTGAAAAGGAAGAGGATATAAAGGAGGCTCTCCAAGCAAATGGGTTCGAAACCGCTGGGGTTGAAACATTATATGATGGTGTTACAGGTGAAAAGCTCCAAGCAGAAATATTCATAGGAGTGGCATACTATCAGAAACTCCATCACATGACAACAGATAAAGTCTATGCACGATCAAGAGGTCCTGTACAAGTACTTACAAGACAACCCACAGAAGGCCGAGCCAGAGAAGGTGGTCTAAGATTTGGTGAAATGGAAAGAGACTGCCTAATAGCCCATGGAGCGGCATTAACACTCAAGGAGAGACTCCTAGATGAATCGGACAAGTATGAGGCTCTCGTCTGCTCCGAGTGTGGTATGTTAGCAATATACGATCTTATAAGGGGTAAAACATATTGTCCAATCTGTGAAGATTCAGAATCATTCCCAGTTGAAATATCCTATGCATTCAAATTATTATTAGATGAGCTTAAAAGCCTCTGCATATTCCCAAAACTTATCCTAGAAGATAAGGCATAGAAGAAGGGGGAGAGACCAACCTTGAAAGGCATTCTTAAAAAGATTTCCAAGATCGAATTTGGGCTGCTTTCACCAGATGAGATAAGGAAAATGTCAGTAGCCCAGATCATAACACCTGACACATATGATGAAGATGGATACCCCATCGAGAACGGGCTGATGGACCGACGCCTTGGTGTCATAGACCCTGGCTTGAAATGTAAAACATGCGGAGCCAAAGGAGGTGACTGTCCAGGCCACTTCGGCCATATAAATTTCGCAAGGCCTGTAATACATGTTGGATTCGCCGACACTATACATAAGATTCTCAGGTCAACATGTAGAAAATGCGGAAGGATCCTCCTAGATGATAATGAGATAGAGGAGTATACGTCACTATTCCAGGAGGCTATGGAGAGGGAGGAGAACCTTACAGATATCATAAAGGAAGTTTATGATGTTGCAAGGCGTGAAAGGTGCCCGCATTGTGACGAAGACCAAGGAGACATCAAAATAGACAAGCCAGTCTCCATCGTAGAAGAAGACTACAAATTAACAACCGATGAAATCATAGAACTGATAGAAGATATAATTGAAATGCTAGGAGAAGGCCATACACTAACATCACCCGAGCTAACAGAACTACTAGAAAGAAAGTACAGACTAACCACAACCGAAATCAAAAGACTAACCGCAGAACTTGACGAAAACCTAGAAGAGATCATAGAATACATAGAAGAAGTTAAAAGTTTCAGAAGAGTCTTTGAAAAAACTGGTAAAAAATCAACATTCAATGAAATCATAGAATTCCTAGAAAATGAAAGTCCAGAGGAAGTATCAAATAACCAGGCAACCGAATGGATAAACTTCAAAGAAAAAACAAAAATACTAGAAGAATTCGACAAAACCTTAAAAGACGAACCAGAAGTTGGGGAAAGAATCAGGAGACTCCTTGAAATAGTCAGGAAAGTTCAGGAGAGCCCGGAGAAAATCTCAGAGATTAAAGGAGAGTTAAAGGAAATCATAAGGCCACTGGAAGTCTTGGAAAAGATCAGAAGTTTCAGAAAACTCCTTGACATGATCGATTACAAGTTAACTCCAAGTGAAGTCAGAGAATGGCTTGAAAAAGTAACTGACCAAGACTCACTACTCCTAGGAGTTAACCCAGAGGTTGCAAGACCAGAATGGATGGTCCTCACAGTATTGCCAGTTCCACCCGTAACCGTAAGGCCTTCAATCACCCTAGAGACTGGTGAACGTTCAGAAGACGACCTCACACACAAACTTGTCGACATACTAAGGATCAACCAACGCCTCAAGGAAAACATGGAAGCGGGAGCGCCCCAACTCATCATAGAAGACTTATGGGAACTCCTACAATACCACGTGACAACATACTTTGACAACGAAGCATCTGGCGTGCCACCAGCAAGACACAGATCAGGAAGACCCCTTAAAACATTAGCTCAACGACTAAAAGGAAAAGAAGGAAGATTCAGAGGAAACCTTTCAGGTAAAAGGGTTAATTTCTCCGCACGTACAGTAATATCCCCCGACCCAAACATTAGCATAAACGAAGTAGGTGTCCCCGAGATAATAGCCAAAGAAGTCACAGTACCTGTTTACGTGACCGAATGGAACATAGACGAAGTCAAAAAATACATCAAAAACGGGCCAGACAAACATCCAGGCGCAAATTATGTCATAAGACCAGACAACCGCAAAATAAGAATCTATGAGGAAACAAAAGAGGCCATACTCGAAAAAATAGAACCAGGCTACATCGTCGAAAGACATCTAAAAGACGGTGACATCGTATTATTTAACAGACAACCATCATTGCACAGAATGTCAATGATGGCCCACGAAGTCCGCGTATTACCATACAAAACATTCCGCTTAAACCTATGCGTCTGCCCACCATATAACGCCGACTTTGACGGGGACGAGATGAACCTCCATGTCCTACAGACAGAGGAGGCCCGTGCAGAAGCAAAGACCCTAATGAGGGTACAAGAACATATACTTTCACCAAGATTTGGCGGGCCTATAATCGGGGGCATACACGACCACATTTCAGGAGCATACTTGTTAACAAGAAAAGGCACGGAATTCGATGAAGGAGACGCATTCCAACTCCTAAAAAGGGCGGGCATTCCACTACCCGACAGAAAGGGCAGGAAATGGACTGGCAAGGAAATATTCAGCATGGTATTGCCTGATGACCTTAACATGACATACAAAGCAGAAATATGCAGAAAATGTGACGAATGCCTCAAAGAAGAATGTAAATACGACGCATACGTCATAATAGAAAACGGACAATTAAAATCCGGCGTGATAGACGAAAAGGCCTACGGTGCATTCTCAGGCAAAATACTAGACCACATCGTGAAAGAATACGACACAGACAAGGCCCGAGAATTCCTAGATACGGCCACAAAATTGGCCATAGCCGCCATAATGAAAGTAGGATTCACAACAAGCATCAGAGACCAGGAAATACCCAAAGAAGCGAAAGAAAGAATAGAAGCCCACCTAAAAAACGCCGAAAAGAGAGTTGACAGACTAATCGAAGCTTACGAAAACGGCGAACTAGAACCATTGCCTGGGAGAACACTTGAAGAAACACTCGAAATGAAAATAATGCAAGTATTAGGAGAAGCCAGAGACAAATCAGGTGAAATAGCAGAAGAATACTTCGACATGGAAGAGAACCACGCAGTAATAATGGCCCTCACCGGTGCAAGAGGGTCCATGCTCAACCTCACACAAATAACAGCATGTGTTGGCCAACAATCAGTACGAGGAAGCAGAATCACAAGAGGATACAACAAGAGGACGCTACCACACTTCAAAAAAGGCGAACTGGGCGCCAAAGCAAGAGGATTCGTACACTCCAGTTACAAAGAAGGTTTAGATCCGCTGGAATTCTTCTTCCATGCAATGGGGGGAAGGGAAGGCCTTGTTGACACTGCTATCAGAACGGCTCAAAGTGGTTACATGCAGAGAAGACTTGTAAACGCTCTCCAAGACTTAACAGTAACAGATGATGGTATGGTAATCGACAATAGAGGAATTGTAATCCAAAGACTCTACGGAGAAGACGGGGTCGACCCAGCAAAAAGCGATTATGGTGAAATAGTAGACCTTGAAAAACTAGTGGATGAAATTAGGGCAGGTAAATAAATCCCATTGTGGGTGATTTCGTGGAAACATTAGAAAAAGTTAAAAAATTTGTGGAAAAAAAGAATCTTGAATTCCCAGAAAAACTCATATTAGAAATGGCTAGGGTAGTGGAAGAGAAACAGTTAGATGATGATGAACTCAACGAATTGATAGATAGGGCTCATCGAGCATATGAAAGGGCTAAGGTAGAGGAGGGAGAGGCCGTAGGTACTGTTGCAGCGCAGTCTGTTGGCGAGCCAGGTACTCAGATGACAATGCGTACTTTCCACTATGCTGGTGTGGCTGAACTTAATGTTACACTTGGCCTCCCTAGGCTTATAGAGATCGTTGATGCTCGTAAAAAGATTTCAACACCTACAATGGACATATACTTTGAAGAGGATAAAAGGGATGACGAAGAATTTGTGAGAAAAATTGCTAACAAGATTGGTAAAAGCACCCTAAATGATGTTTTGAAGAAGTTTAATATTAATTATGCTGAGATGAACATCGTAGTTGAATTAGACAAGGAAAAGATCAAGGAAAAGAGACTTAACTATGATGATATAATCCAACGTGTAAAAAAAGCTTTTAAGGAAGTAAAAATAAATAATCATATACTAATATTTGAACTTGAACCTTCAAAACGTACTATAAGGGATCTTAGACTTTTAGCTGATAAAGTACGCAACTACCAAATAAGTGGAGTTAAAAATATAGGTAAAGTAGTTGTCAGAAAAGAAGAAGACGAATGGGTAATACATACTGAAGGTTCGAACCTTGGAGCTGTTCTCAAAATAGATGGTGTTGATAAAGTCAGGACAATGACAAATGACATACATGAGATAGAGAAGGTTCTAGGGATAGAAGCGGCAAGGAACGCCATAATACACGAGGCAAAGAAGACAATGGAAGAACAGGGACTCACAGTAGACATAAGACACATCATGCTAGTAGCTGATATGATGACAGCAGACGGCACAGTGAAATCCATTGGAAGACATGGTGTCAGCGGCGAGAAAGCAAGCGTCCTTGCAAGAGCATCATTCGAAGAAACCGGAAAACACCTCCTAAGGGCTAGCATAAGAGGGGAAGTAGATAATCTCAACGGCATCATAGAGAATATTATAATAGGACAACCCATACCATTAGGCACAGGCTCCGTGAGCATTATAATGAAACAAGAGGATAGGAGGAAGTAAATGGACATAGATAGAGGAATAAGAGTAGCCGTGGATACCGGTAATGTTATATTAGGCTCGAAAAAATCCATCCAAAACCTGAAACTAGGTAAAGGCAAACTAGTAATAATAGCCGAAAACGCCCCAGAGGATGTAAAAGAAGACGTAGAATATTATGCTAAACTTTCCAATATTCCCGTCTATGTTTACAATGGGAGTAGCGTTGAATTAGGCTCAGTATGTGGTAAACCATTCACTGTCACTACTCTCCTCATACAAGATCCTGGTGACTCAACAATACTAGAAATAGTGGGGTAGATTCCGTGAATATAAAATTCACCACAAACGAGATAAGATACATTGCACTCTTCGAAAGCATGACTGGTGCAATGGTAAAAGATTGTATAGTGGATGATAAAAATGGGAAGATAACATTCCTTGTTAAAAAAGGAGACATGGGACTCGCCATCGGTAGAAGAGGCAGCAACGTGGCCAAGGTCCAGAAGGCCGTTGACAAGGGTGTTGAAGTAATTGAACACTCAGACGATCCCGTTGAATTCATAGCCAACCTCTTCGCCCCCATCAAACTGAGGAGTATAAGAATACTCCAAAGAGATAATGGGGAGAAAATAGCCACTATAGAAGTAAACCCAAAGGATAGAAGGGCAGTAATAGGGAGAAGGGGCCAGAATATTGAAAGAGCCAGGATATTAGCAAGGAGACAGCATAACATAAGTAACATCATAATTAAATAATGGAGGGAATCACACTTGCCAGGACTTTTCGCAGCAAAAAAGCTCAAAAAAGACAGACAAAAGTTTAGATGGAAAGACCCACAATATAAGAGAAGAGCATTACGCTTAGATGTTAAAGCAGACCCCCTTGAAGGAGCACCACAGGCAAGGGGGATAGTAATAGAAAAAGTTGGTATAGAGGCAAAACAGCCAAACTCAGCTATAAGAAAATGTGTAAGGGTCCAACTTATCAAAAACGGTAAACAGATAACCGCATTCGCCCCTGGAGATGGTGCGATCGGTTTCATCGACGAACACGACGAAGTAATCGTGGAAGGTATAGGAGGCCCTGCTGGAAGAGCAATGGGTGACATTCCAGGCGTCCGCTGGAAGGTCACTAAAGTCAATAATGTGTCACTCCAAGAAATGGTTAAGGGTAAGATAGAGAAACCAGTGAGGTAATACTTATGAGTTTAGTCTTTGATAAATGGGATACAAAAGAGGTGAAAGTCGAAGACAAGGGACTGGCCAAATACATCTCCCTAGCAGATGTACTAGTCCCACATACAATGGGAAGACACGTGAAAAGACAATTCGCAAAATCAAAGGTTTCAATAATTGAAAGACTAATAAACAAGGTCATGAGAACAGAAAAAAACACTGGAAAAAAGAATAAAGCATACAAGATCGTTAAAAAGGCATTTGAGATAATAAACCAGCAGACCAAGAAGAACCCAATAGAAGTCCTAGTTAAGGCCATAGAGAACACATCCCCAAGAGAGGAGACAACAAGGATAAAATATGGGGGTATAGCCTACCAAGTCGCCGTTGACGTGTCCCCACAACGCAGACTCGACTTATCCTTGAACTTCCTCACAAAGGGTGCCATGCAAGCAGCCTTCAAAACCAAGAAATCAATAGAGGAATGCCTAGCCCAAGAGATCATATTAGCCTCAGAGTATGATACAAGAAGCTTCGCAATCCAAAAGAAAGAAGAAAAAGAAAGAATAGCCAGATCAGCACATTAAGGTGATTTTAGTGAGTAGACGTGCTAAAATGATTAGTAAGATCAAAGAATTAATGTACAAACCAGATTACATCCGAAACATTGGCATAGTCGCCCACATAGACCATGGAAAAACAACACTATCAGACAACCTACTAGCCGGCGCAGGGATGATATCAGCAGAACTAGCAGGCGACCAGTTATTCCTAGACTTCGACGAACAAGAACAGGCAAGGGGTATAACTATTGATGCAGCTAACGTATCCATGGTCCACCCATACAATGGCAAAGAATACCTCATAAACCTCATAGACACCCCAGGACACGTAGACTTTGGAGGGGATGTTACACGTGCAATGAGAGCTGTTGACGGTGCAGTGGTCGTGGTCTGCGCAGTCGAAGGTGTGATGCCCCAGACAGAAACAGTACTAAGACAAGCCCTCAAAGAACACGTGAAACCAGTACTATTCATAAATAAAGTGGATCGTCTAATAAACGAACTCAAACTCAAACCAGAAGAACTCCAAGAAAGATTCATAAAAATAATAAGCCAAGTAAACAAGCTAATCAAAAGCATGGCACCCAAAGAATTCAAAGAAAAATGGCAAGTAAGGGTAGAAGACGGGAGCGTGGCCTTTGGATCAGCCTACTACAACTGGGCCATAAACGTCCCAATAATGCAAGAAACTGGCATAACCTTCAAGGACATATACCAATACTGTAAAGAAGACAGACAAAAAGAACTAGCCCAGAAAGTCCCCCTACACAAAGTACTCCTCGGAATGGTCGTAGAACACCTGCCAAGCCCGTCAGAATCCCAAACTTATAGAGTACCCGTCATATGGCAAGGAGACCTAGAAAGTGGAGAAGGCCAAGCAATGCTCAAAACAGACCCCAATGGGCCCCTAGCAGTCATGATAACAGATGTTAGGATAGATAAACATGCTGGTGAAGTGGCGACTGGTCGTATATTCGGTGGGACCATCAAAAAGGGTGATGAGATATTCCTTGTAGGATCCCATACCACCTCCAGGGTCCAACAGGTCGGAGTCTACATGGGCCCAGAGAGGATAAACACTGATGTGGTCCCAGCTGGTAACATTGTGGCAATAACCGGTGCCAAGAATGTGGTTGCAGGTGAAACAATATGCGATACCGAGAGGAAAATAGAAGCGTTTGAGAGCCTAGAACACATTTCAGAGCCTGTTGTCACAGTAGCAGTTGAAGCAAAGAACACAAAGGATCTTCCAAAACTTATAGAGGTATTGAGGCAGATAGCCAAAGAAGATCCGACAGTAAAAGTCGAGATAAACGAGGAAACAGGTGAACACCTCGTATCTGGGATGGGTGAATTACACCTTGAAATAATCGCCTATAGGATAAACGAAAAAGGTGTTGAAATAGAAACCTCAGAGCCCATAGTAGTTTACAGGGAGACTGTCATGGACACTGCAGGGCCGGTTGAGGGCAAATCACCCAACAAACATAACAGATTCTATATAACCATAGAACCATTGGAGGAGTCAGTATTCAAAGCCATACAGGATGGTCAGATCAAAGAGGGTAGGATAAAAGGAAAAGAAATGGCGAATAAATTCATAAAAGCGGGCCTAGACAAAGAAGAGGCTAGAAGAGTATGGGACGTATATGAAAAGAACCTCTTCATAAACATGACAAGAGGTATACAATACCTTGATGAGATAAAAGAGCTCATATTAGACGGTTTTGAAAGTGCGATAGATGATGGTCCACTAGCAAAGGAAAAGGTGATGGGCGTTAAAGTAAAACTCGTGGATGCTAAAATCCACGAGGACGCCGTGCACAGGGGACCCGCACAGGTGCTCCCCGCGGTTAGAAGGGCTATGTATGCTGCTATGATGATGGCTGAACCTAAGATCCTCGAACCAATACAGAAAGTTTTCATAAACGTTCCACAAGAATACATGGGTAACGCTACAAGGGAGATACAGAACAGGCGCGGTCAAATCTTAGATATGAGCCAAGAGGGTGACATGGTAACAGTAGAGGCTAAGGTTCCAGTTGCTGAAATGTTCGGCTTCGCAGGGGACATCAGATCAGCCACAGAAGGAAGATGCCTCTGGTCCACTGAAAACGCAGGATTTGAGAAATTACCTGATGAACTCCAAAAAACCATCATAAGAGAGATAAGAACCAGGAAAGGATTATCACCCGAACCATATGGTGCTGACCATTACCTCAGCTAAAAAAGCACATAAATTTATATAATAAGATAATAAATATAGGAGATTTAACCCCCAATAAGGTCAAACTTCAAATCATCACAGAATATTGGAGGTAATATTATGGCTAAAGAGAAAGAACACATAAACTTGGCATTTATTGGACACGTAGACCATGGAAAATCCACACTTGTAGGTCACCTTCTCCTACAAGCAGGAGTCATCACTGAACAGCAACTAGCTGAAGGAGAAGACAAATTCAGATATGTTATGGACAGATTAGCAGAAGAAAGGGAAAGAGGACTGACAATAGACCTCGCACATACAAAATTCGAAACAAAAAAATATGAATTCACAATCGTGGATTGTCCAGGCCACCGCGACTTCGTTAAAAACATGATCACAGGAGCTTCACAAGCAGACGCTGCAGTACTAGTCGTGGCAGCAGACGATGGTGTGATGCCACAGACAAAAGAACACGTATTCCTTGCAAGGACACTCGGCATAGACCAGTTAATCGTCGCGATAAACAAGATGGACCTAGTAGATTACAGCGAAGACAGATACAATGAAGTTAAAGATGAAGTGAGCGAACTCATCAAGACAGTCGGTTACAAGCCCAATGAAGTCCCATTCGTGGCAGTCTCAGCATTCGTAGGCGACAACATAACCCAAAAGAGTGATAAAACACCATGGTACAAGGGCCCCACAATAGTCGAGGCATTAGACCAGTTAAACCCACCAGAAAAACCAGTGGACTTACCATTAAGGATACCAATCCAGGATGTATATTCCATCACAGGAGTGGGAACAGTACCCGTTGGCAGGGTTGAAACCGGAGTTCTAAAGACTGGTGACAATGTCATCTTCGAACCACCAGGCGTTGGCGGAGAAGTCAAATCCATAGAAATGCACCATGAACGTATAGAACAGGCAGAACCCGGTGATAACATAGGATTCAATGTGAGAGGTGTTGGAAAGAATGATATAAGAAGGGGTGACGTAGCAGGACATCCTGACACGCCACCAACAGTCGCGAAACAATTCACAGCCCAGGTAGTCGTATTACAACACCCAGGGGTTATAACAGTAGGATACACACCGGTATTCCACTGCCATACAGCTCAGGTCGCATGCACATTCACAGAACTCGTCCAGAAGATAAACCCTGCAACTGGTGAAGTGCAAGAAGAAAACCCAGACTACCTCAAAACTGGAGACGCTGCAGTGGTTAAAATACAACCAACCAAACCACTCGTAATAGAAAAGATCAAGGACATCCCACACATGGGAAGATTCGCCATAAGGGACATGGGACAGACAGTCGCAGCTGGGATGTGCATAGACCTAGTACCAGCAAAATAAAACGCTCCCCCATATTATATTTTTTTGGAGGATGTAAATGCAGAAGGCACGGATTAAACTCACAGGAACTGACCCAAAAAAATTAGAATACGTTTGTGAACAGATAAAGAAGATAGCAGAGAGAACCGGAGTTGACATATCAGGTCCCATACCCCTCCCCACTAAGAGGCTTATAGTACCAACCCGTAAATCCCCAGATGGTGAGGGAACCGCTACTTGGGAAAAATGGGAGATGAGAATACATAAGAGACTCGTGGGGATAGAAGCCGATGAAAGGGCCATGCGCCAGGTCATGAAAGTGAACGTACCAGATAATGTTAGTATAGAAATAGAACTTAAGGGCTAAGAGCAGCCCTTCCCTATCATTGTAGTTTGTGATCCTTTTTTTATGTGCCGGGATAGCCTAGCCAGGTAAGGCGCGGGACTTGAGATCCCGTGGAGCTTTGCTCCTCCTGGGTTCAAATCCCAGTCCCGGCGTCCCAAAAAATCATTTTATTCTCTCTTGGGTGTGCTGTCATGATAAAGACTAAAATGGTCCCTGATGAGCTTATAGCTGTTATAAGTTATACTGGCTGTTTTAAGAAGACCAAAAAGTTACTTCAAGAACTCGAGGAATGGCTTAGGGAGTATAAGGTCAAGATTGGGGGTTCTGGTTTTGTGATATTCTATACTAGCCCCTTTGAGGATGAGGGAAGATATGATGTGGGGTTCCCTATAGAGGAGGAGGTCGAGGGTACTGATCGTGTGAAGATTGTGACTATCCCCAAGCATAGGGTTTTATACACTTTCTATAAAGGTTCGGGTAGGGGAGCTGCTTATGATTCTCTCATAGATTTTGTTGAAGAGAATAAGATAGATGTTATAGGTTCACCGAGGGAGATATATCATGGGAGTAGAGTGGAGATACAGTTTCCCATAATCTAGGATTTTTGGTATTTTTCTATGATATCTTTGAAGGCGTTGATTATATATTCTACTTGTTCCATGGTCATGGCATATACGCTGCATTTGAACCATCGTGTCTGACCCCTCTTTATACCAACTATTTTCCTCTTTTTAAGCTCCTCATATAAGAAAAAGCCCCTTCTTGGATGTGAACGTGCTATACTATCGAATATGGGTGTTTCAAATCTTACCAGGTCGTGCTCTTTTGGCTTAACCCCTAATTGTATTATTTCCCCTAATTTTTCCATTTCTTTTATAAAGTGTCTTGTTTTTTTAATTTCATCGTTCCATCTGTGTACTCTTTCTTTCACGTGTGGGAATGATGCCATCAGTGTTGCTATTGGAGCACCTCTACTTGTACAGCCTAACATTTCGATTTCCTTTTTTTCGTGACGCTCAGATTTTTTAAGTATGATGTCCTCCCATTCGCTGGTCATGCCAAGCACTCCTATAGGCCCGGAGGCTGCCATGCTCTTGTGTCCGCTGCCAACAATGAAATCGGCACCTATCTCCTTGGCGTCTATTGGCATTCGACCCATGGAGTATGCGCAATTTAATAATAGTGGGACGCCTAATCTTCTGCAAATAGATGCTATTGTTTTTGCATTTGTAAGGTTTCCATAGTCTCCGTCGACGTGTGTTAAAACTGCTAGTTTGATCTCTGTCTTGTCGATGGCGTCTTCTAGTACTTGTTTGTAGGTTTCTGGTTTTATTTCGAATGTTGGATATCCATTGTTGGGTGCTTCGATGATTTTAAGGCGGTTTCTTTCGGCTGCTAAATGTGTGGTATAGTGCGCGTTCCCATCTGTTACTATAGTATCCCCTTTGTCGCAGATGGCGTGCATCACGGCAAATTTTCCTTCTCTCGCACCATGGACTGTTCTTACAATGTCAATGTTTATGAAGTCTGCGAGATCCTCAAGGAATCTTGTGATGTCTGGTTTTCTTATCTGATCTAGTCTTCCTTCACAATAATCACATATACTATAACCATCTGAGAATTCATAAAGTGCTTCACGGGCATCTGCTGGGAGGACACCACCCCTCTGGAGGGGGTTTAAGTTTAGGTTTTCCCTTTCAATGGCTCTTGCAAGCCCATAATCGTCACATTCCATTATTTTCCCTCTATTATGCTTTTTATCTCTTCGTATACTATTTCACGATTTTTTGGGTCGATTTTGAATATTTGCACGTCTTCTCTATCCTTTATGTTCTGGATGAGTTTCCTGTGGAAGGCTGCTATCACTGTCTTGTCGCTTGAAAACGCTTCTTCCACTTTAACTAGGAAGTTTGGGTCTTTAAGTTCCATTGGCGCGACCTCATCTATTATGATGTAATCCGCGGATTTAATGGCTTTTTCGATCCCGGGTATGCCCACCCTCTTGATCGTCTCAAGGTTAACACCATAGGATCCTACCCTCGGCCCTGGAGCTCCCTTTTCTGCTAGTATACCCCTTTCATTGGTCATTATATCTATTATCTCGAAGCCTATCCTCTTTTTACCTTCTCTTATTTCTGGTGTGAATATTCCACCTATGCTAGCCCCCTTTTTTTCTAGATAGTTTTTTATTTTTTTGATTAGTGTTGTCTTCCCAGATCCGGGTTTTCCTGTTATTATGATATTCAATCTTTTTATCCTCCACATCATTTTATAGTAGGTTGGCGAGGCCTAGTTCCCTTGCATATTCCCTTGCTGTGTGGATTTCTTCTCTTGTAGGGTATCTGTCTATCCTGGGGTATTCCATGGCATGGTATACCGGCCTGTATTGTCCCATTATATTAACTGGGGTGTTTTTGCCTAGTTTGTCGGCTATCCATGATAGTATGGGTATTGTGCAACATTCAATGTGCCCTGGGAGTACAAGATGTCTTATTATCATATCAGCCGATTCTTTGGCTAGTAGGTGGTTCCTTGTGGCTATTTCCCAGTAATTGTCCACGTCCGCTAGTGTTTTGGCGCATTTGTCGTTTCCGAATTTGAAATCTGTTAAGTATAAGTCTATGATACCATCTAGTAGGTTCATGGCCTCTTTTGACATGTAGAAGTTGCTGTTCCATATTATGGGGATGTTTTCTTTGCATTTTGAGATGACTTTTAGGATGTAGTTAAGGTTGGGTGTGGGGTCTCCCCCGACAAAATTTACATTGAATGATCCTCTTCGCCTCTTTTTATCTATTATGTCTGCGAGTTTCCCAGGTTTTATGTGGACGCCTCCTTGGGGATTTTGGGATATGTCCCAGTTTTGGCAGAATACGCAGTGGAATGTGCAACCTGAAAAGAATATTGTATGACTTGGGACGAGTGGTGCTTCTTCTCCGAAGTGTAAAAATTCTGATGCTATCCTGGCTTCTAGTACGCCGCAGTATCCTGGTTCTTTTTTGCGGTTGACATAGCAGCGTCTTTCGCAAAAATGACATGATTTAAATATGTTGTCTGCTATTTTTATCTTCAAATCTAGGAATGATGTCTCATGAGATCTTATGGTCTGTTTTTCATAATACTCTTTGAACTTTCTGCGGATTCTTTCGTGTTCGTCCCATAATTTGTCTTTTGGCACGTCCTTGGCCTTTATGGATGCTGCTATTTTAAATCGTGCAAGTTTTTTATCTTCTCTTATAAGATGGTAATCTTCTAGCATCATATATTATATGGGGGGTCTCTGCCTTTTGTATGTTATCCTCCAATAACCCTTATGGTTTCTATGAATATCCTTGGTGTTATGAAGGCTCCTATTTGCCTTATCTTGGAGTCTATCATTTTTACCTGTTTTAGGATGTTGAAGAGGTTACCTGAAATCATGGCTTTTTTTATTGGATATTTTATCTCCCCATTTTCTATGAAGAATGGGTTGTTAGCTTCCAATGAGAAGTCTCCGGAAATCGGGTTGGCTGTGTGGGCGCCGAGAACATCAGTTACGAGCATACCCCTTTCGATATCATCAACTGTTATTTTATCCTGGAAGTCTAGGATGATGTTAGTGGTTGAAACTGTTGGTATGCTTGAGAATGATGGTCTTATACCATTACCAGTACTTTTAACGTTTCCCTTGGAGGCTGTATAGAGGTCATATATGAAATTTTTTAGTATTCCTTTTTCTATTATGGGTGTGCGTTGTGATGGCGTGCCTTCATCATCCATAGGGGCTGAGTAGAGGCCCCCTGTTATTCTCCCATCATCATATATGTTCATGGTTAGGTTCGCTATTTCTTCCCCGATTTTGTCTGCAAGGTATGATCTTCCCCTTTGGACGTTATCGGCGTTTATTGCTGATGTGAATGTCGCGAGAATGCCATTTATGGCGTGATAGTCTAATAGTATGCTCAAATCGCCCGTATCAATTTTTTCGCCTCCAATGGAATCTTTAGCTATCTTGCAGGCAGTCTGGGATATCTTTTCCGGTTCTATGCTCATTAGGCATGATGCATCAGATTCATAGGCTGTAGATTTAAGGTCACCTTCCTTGGCATTAACTGATATGTGGGCAGAAAATCCCGTGCTCTTGTATTCGCTCTCAACCCCATTGGAATTTAATAGGAGGGTTTCCAAGTGGCTTGCGGTGAAGCCGCCACTGGTAGGCTCACAACCTTCATCAAAAACCTTATCTATCATTCTCTCAGCGAATTCATGGGCATCTGAAACTTCAAGATCGTGAAATCTTTTATCATAGATTTTTTTCACTTGCGGATAATGTGATGGTTTGGAAAATTTGAAATTTTCATCTGCTTCATTCGCTCCCATGTTAGAGACGGCCATTTTTATTGTTTCTTTTATTCGGCGCATGTCTGTGGTGTAAGCGAAACCCATCTTTTTATCTTGTATGACCCTTAAGCCGAGGCCTGTTAAATGTTGTTCCTTTGCAAGGTCTATTTTATCCCTTTGAATGTCGACTTCTAATGTTTCCTCCTTTTGCACATATACTTCCACATTCGGGGCATGTTTAAGAGCTTCTTTGAATGTTTTTTCTGCTATATCATACAATCTATCCCCCTCCGTTGGAATATGAATTTTTCAAGTGCTTCTGCCACCCCATCACCATATTCCTTGGTTGTCACATAATCTGCCATCTCTTTAAGTTGGGGGTCTGCATTTGCAACTGCAACCTTTAACCCGGCCACTTTGAGGAAGTCGATGTCGTTTTCACTATCTCCTATCGCCATTATATCATCTGTTTTGAGTCCCATGTCTTTTGCGACTATTTTAAGTGATGAGCCTTTATTGACTTGTGGATCTGTAAGGTGAATTGCAAATTTTGTATCATAGACTTCAATGTCAAAATCCCTTAAAGTTTCTTTTATGATATCTTCAGGTATTGTCCGCCATATGGCTATCTCAGAAACTCTGAATTCTGAAAATTGAACCTTTTCTACAGGATAAAAACTTCTAAGGTGCTTATATGCTCTTTCAGCCTTTTTAATATCACCCAGTACTTTAACTTTCCCCCTAGAGTATATTACACCACCATTTTCTGCTACAAGACCCCCGGAGGTTCCTATAAGTACAGAAGTTGCCCTAGTGAAACATAGAATGTTACCAGTGACAAGTATAACGGGCACTCCAAAGGATTCGGCCTTCCTCAACGCCTTAAGGGCGGGTATGCTCAACTTCCTTGTTGGGTCAGTTATGGTACCATCAATGTCCACAGCAATTGCCCTCATAATCTATCCTCAAAATGAACTATAACGGTACGCAATATTACACGTCCCCTCCCTTGAAACCATACATGCACCAACAGGGTTAGTTGGTGTGCACTCGCTCCTAAAAAGCGAACAATCCTCAGGCCTCGCAACACCCCTTAATACAGCACCACAAATACAACCTGTGGGACATTCAACCACATCCCCTAATTCTATATCAAACTTCTCCCTAGCATTAAAATCCGAAAATTCATCTTTTATCTCATATACAGAATCCGGGATCTCAGGGAAGCCCCTCCACTCCCTACTCGTAACAAAGAAAACTTCTCTCATAACCTCCTGAGCTTTAACGTTACCTTCCTCCCTGACAACTCTCCTATACTCATTCTCAACCTTGGCCTCACCATTTCTAATCTGACGAAGTATCATATAAACTGCCAATAGAACATCAATCGGGTTGAAACCCGCTATAACCTGAGGTATCCCATAATCCCTTGAAAACGGAATATAAGGCCTTGTACCTATTATAGTGGAAACGTGCCCAGGCTCTATAAGACCATCCAAATTCACTTCCCCAGATTCTATGAGAAACTTTAAGGCTGGAGGTATTAAACGATGACATGAAAGAACCGAAAAATTTTCTGGCGGATCCGACAAGATTGCAGAAGCTGTTGTGGGCGCTGTCGTCTCGAAACCCGCTGCCATGAAAACAACTTCACGGTCAAGGTTCTTCGCGATTTCAACAGCATTATTCACACCATAGACTATTCTAACATCAGCACCCTCAGCCTTTGCATCAGCAAGAGAACCATAAGATCCCGGGACGCGGAGCATGTCTCCAAATGTCGTGATGGTAACGCCTTGCCTTGCAAGTTCCACACACTCATCAATTTCCCTCGCAGGAACGCAACATACTGGGCATCCAGGCCCCGCGACAACTTCAACCTCCTCTGGTAAAAGGGATCGTATACCATGTTGCATTATTGTATGTTCATGGGATCCGCAGACATGCATTATCTTAACTGGCCGTGAAATTTTATTTATCCTTGATACTATCTCCCTTGAAAGATCCTTCATAACATCACCGGGGAATAATCCAGTTGAAATCATTATCTCACATAAAAGGCATATATACTTGATGTATAATGTGCAATTACAAAAAATTTAAAATTATGATATCCACAAAAAAGGAAAAAAGGGGGAGAAATTCTATTATACTTTTCTTGAAACTGCGAATCCACCGATAATTGACAGTACTGCTAATAACATCAAGGATAATGAAGTTCCTGTTGGTTGCATTGGAACTTCACCCGGCCCTGGTGGTTTCGGCGGTTTTGGCGTTGGCTTTTTGCCTACTTTTATCGTCACAGAATCCCTGTTATTACTTGGATTTGGATCATCTATGTCACTTGTCACGGTAGCCACATTAGTTATGCTGGTGTTGCTTGCCACAACCTTGGCTATGATATCCAAGGTTGCCACAGCACCATTTGCTAACTCGCCGATGGTCCAGATGCCAGTAGTTTCATTGTAGCTTCCCTGTGAAGCGTTTGCACTCAAGAATTGTAATCCGGCTGGTAACAAGTCAGTTACCCTAACATTCACTCCAGTATCTGGTCCATTGTTTGTAACAGTTAAGGTGAATTTGACAGTGTCCAGGTAATTAACCACTGTCTGGTTAGCAACTTTAGTGATGGCAAGGTCTGCTGCTGGTGGCACAGTGATAGTCGCATTAGCTCTGTTGTTGCTCATGTCTGGGTCGTATATGTCGCTTGAAACATTCGCCAC